>DASWYF010000037.1 GCA_036405135.1 Verrucomicrobiia bacterium
GTGCCGCTTCAAACGGCCCGGCCAGTTCTGGACGCCCAAAGGCATGCGCCATCTGGCCGCACTCTCCGAGGCACGCCATAATCACCACTGGGATCAACTCTGGTTCACTACCTAATCGGGGGCAGTGTCAAGATGCGCCCACCGTGACATTAACCCTTTTTAACGGTAGGGCGAGAGTCCGCCTTGCCCCGACGTTTTGGTCGGGGTCGAGCCCAAACCAATCCCTCCACCATTGAAAGTAGAGTGAAGACACGAATTCCACCCATCCCCACGAATTGAACTCTATTAGCTCCATCGGACCCATAAGTCCTATTCGTCCCATTTCCCTCTCTGAACGTTGGACGTTGAGAGTTGGAAGTTGGACGTTTCCCCAATTCCCTTTTCATACCTCATCCTTCATAATTCATACATTCCCCGAAGCGCGCCTTCCCGCCTGATCCATTCAATGTGACCCTCCGCGATAGCATCCTGTTCTTGCGGCACTTTAGCCACCAGTCCACACCTCCTGGATCAAACCCTCGCCAGCCACTTCTCGCCACCCAATCGTCCTTCGTCCTCGTCGTCGTTCTCGTCCTCGATTTTTAGATCATGGACAGACACCAAACTTGAACAAAATCAGAGTCTTTCCGCTTTCGGTGTCCCCGCCACCGGTGCAACCGGCTGAAAACTGAACACTGAAAACTTCCAACTCCGCCCCTTGGGCGGCTAAGGAACTATGTCAAAGAGCAATGAAACCATCCGACCCCTGTGAATGTATCTGGCCTATGGCTCCTCCTAAAAGGGAGGCCAGACTCTGGCGCTGTCCCTGACGCGGTTGGTTCCGCAGTGGGTACCATGGTCACACTTGTGACTTAGGGATTCCCCGGTGGGTCATAAAATCCTACGCCCACCGACGTCCTGTTCCCCCTCCAGCTTACGCGCCCTGATCCAACACCCGATACACTCACATATCTGCAATGACTCCATAAGGATTGCCAAAAAGATTCCAATGAACCATTGGCTTGAGGATGTTGAACCTTTCATGTTCCCAACTCGAAACTCAAAACTAGGAACCCGAAACAGGCGTGCAGCCTCTCCTTTACCGACAACGAGTTGTCAGCACTGAAAAGATTACCAAATTTCCCACAATCGTAAACAACTTCTCCTTAAAATGTTATTCACAATTCTAATGGTTTGAAGCTGAGCAAATTGCAGAAAACCCAACTTACGTAACTCGCATTTCTCCATTTCCCTTCAACACTAAATTGAAGCCCCCACGACGTTTTAGCGCCCCCAAAACGCCAACCCGTTGCGACAGCAACGCCCTCAATCCAAGGTGGGGCAAAGCTGCCGCTTTGCCCTTGCCCCCGAATCCAGCTTTCCCCCTTCTGGATTCGTCCCCTGATCGATAATGCACGCAATACACATTAAATATTCAAACACCCCCTTTCATTCCCCTTTCCAAAAACATGAACTTCCTCCTACCCTAAACTCATCATGAGCAAGGATGGAAACGCAGGCCGTCACTATCCCGCCAAAGGCGTCCACATTTCCCTTCAAGGACCGAACTGGGTTTTCCTAACAGTGAACGTGGAGAACCGTGAACGCTGGCTTGCCCAACACTCCGTGCAACGCGCCTTGCACCAGATCTGGGAACACAAAGCCACCGCCTGGCTCGTGAGCGATTACCTCCTCATGCCCGATCACCTCCATCTCTTCTGCGCCCCACGCGATCCCGAATTCACCATCGAACAATGGATGGGCTTCTGGAAAGACCGCTTCGCCAAGACCCATCCCGATACCGGCACCTTTCAAACCGGCGGCTTCCATCATCGCCTTCGCGATGGCGAAAGCTACACCGAGAAATGGCACTACGTTCGCTAAAATCCCATTCGTGCCGGACTGGTGAAAGAACTCGAGGAGTGCCCTACTTCGGTCGCGTCCACGAAATCCATTGGTAAGCAAAAGAAGTGAGATAAGCAGAGAAGGGGACATATGCCACGGCGGAGCGGCAGCTCCGCCCCACCTTATCCAAGGTGGGGCAAAGCTGCCGCTTTGCCCTTGCCCCGAATCCGGCTTCCCCCTGCCGGATTCGTCCCCAACCGCTCTGAAACTTTCGATTCTCAATTCGGCCAAGAAGTGCATTGTAGCCAGGCCACCCATCTATAATATTCCAGTCCATGACCCCAAAGCCCATCCACCTGGCCGTTCTGCTGTTGACGTTGGCTGCCTCGTTTGTCACCGCTGCGGATGCCCCTCTCTATGTACATTTGCTTGCCCCTGAGCATTTGCTCACCAGCCGCATTCATTTGGGCCAGCCCATCATGGTCCGGGGTAAAATTTCCTTGAGCTTGAGCGGCACTATCGAGCAGCGCGGCACCAACCTCATCGCTGACTTGCGAGGCGGCACGGGCTTATATGGGACATCTTACCAAGGGGAGATGGCTCTGGATAAACCCTATTTTTCCGGTGGGGGCGGGGGTAGTGGCGGTGCTGGCCCGCTATGGTTTGCCGTTTCCACCAACGCGGATTGCACCCACATCATTGAAGGTCTGAAAAAGAGCCAGCCAGCGGCCCGTTCTGATCGTCAGGTTTTACTGCTCAACTTTCCCAAGTCCGTGGATATCGCAGACGCACAAATCGAATACTTCCTCACCGGCCCCTTTGGCGGGGTGGGGAACCGTGTCACCTCCAAGCCTAATCTCCACCAATATGTGATTGATACCACGCATGAGAGCAAGCCGGCCCAATCGCTAAAAGCCATCATCTATTGCCCTGGCTACGGCTTCGCCTTGGTCAACGCACCGTCTTTGAAAACTCCCGCCGCTGGAAACGCGACCATTGATCTCAGTCCACAGCGAACTATTCCTCTCGCTGGTAAGATTGTCGCGCCCGCAGGCAAAAGCCTCGCTGGCTTAAAACTCGAAGTCACTTATCACGCCCTCTGGGGCATGGAATATTTCGGCTATATCGATGGGATGGCCCCTGAATTTAAGGTCGCTACGGCAGATATAGCTGCCGACGGTTCCTTCACCCTCACACTGCCGGATTTGGCGAACGATGCGACCATTAAAATGTTTCAGCTCACTGAAGAGCGCCTTAAATTGGCCTTGCGTGATCCCAAGACCGGCAATTTTCCTTATGCCTTGGCCGTGCCTGAAAGTCTTGGCTGGAAAGATGAGTTTAAGATCGCCTCGTCGTATCCCATACCGCTGCACTTGCAAGCCCGGCCCAAGTAGTATTTTACCATGCTTTCCCCGGTCATTCCCTTATTTTATCTCACAGATCACATCTTTGACCATGAGTGGAGCGGTGCCAGCGGGTTCCAAGGTCACGCTCAGATGGTACGTGCCGGGTTTGATGGCGTAGATCTGGTTCAGGTCAAACTCCCAGTTGTTGGACGCGCGTGAACCAAGGAACCGGCGGACACGCCGCCAATCATCACCACTACCGCCCAAGACCTTGTTGCCAAAGTCGGTGAAGGGACAGGCGTTACCTTGGGCATCCATCAGCTTGAGCGTGAGGTCTCGATAGCCATTGATCTCGTACCACGCAATTTCCCGTTCACTTTCATTCGTCAGCACGACCCGCATCATGGCGGGTTGGCCAGCGTTGAGCGGTTGGGTCAGATAGATGGAGAGTTTCAAACGGTCGGCAGAGGTCATCTGCCCGGCTAACACCGTTTTTTTGCCTATTGATGTCGAGTTAGTAACTGCGTTCGTTTGCCCCATGGCTGAAGTGGCGATGAACAATAGGACGCAGCAAACATAGTGTCTAAATGGCATAGTGATCTCCCGTCGGACCGTTCCTCAATCATAGTTAACGGGGCAGTCATGAATGTGCTCGTTCAAACCTGAATAAGCAACCCGGCTTCATACACACGTCACACGGCGTCCCCGTCCAAACATCTTTCCTCAACTACGCCCGCCTCACGGTTTCGGCTAACGAGATTTAATTCTCGGGGCGGGAAAAAATGGAGATTGAAACTGTGCCTCGGATTCATCAAGCAATTCCCACTGTGCCTCGGCTTCACCAGAAGACGGCTCAGTGCGTGGTTGCTGAAACCGCGTCGAAACTTTCCGTTCGCTGTGAGGCATTATCCCATTTTCACCGTAAAACTCCGCCACCGCTTCGGCCGAGTTGTCCGACACCGTCTTGACCTTGATCTTCCCATAACCAGTTTGCGGCAGGAGATAAAACCCGGTTGGAGGCAGGTAATAAAACTCCATGCCTTCCAAGACTCCAGCCTGCCTGCCCTTATCCAATATCACCTCAACCGATTTGAGCCTATCTATTGGCCGGTCCTCCGGTATTTTCCCTGCTTTGGTAATGGTCGCCACGATTGGCTCCTTCAAGAGATACGGGTGATACTTCACTGGGATTTCGGGCCAGCCTGCCAAGGCGATCTTTTCATCGCCCTCACGTAATAAAAAACTTCCGAACCTCGTTTTTCTAGGCTCACTCCCGGCATTGACCGCCACGCAGAAATCTATCATTTCATTGGGCGCCACCAGATACTTCCGTCTACCCCATGCCACCGGGATATAAGCCAGCTCCATTCCCTGGTCTTTCCTGCTCAGCCAAAGCGCTCTCAGTAATCGGGTGGTTTTGATCTCCAGTTGCTCAGGGTTCTCATATGTTGCACGGGTGCCATCTCTCCGCCACCGCATCAAATTGTCATTTGGCAGTAGCGTCACCGTGATTGGGTCATTGACCGCCGCGTCCGGTAGGGCCCCACCATGATCATTTCGGAAATAAACTCCTGACCATGGATGCACAACACGTTTGTTGGGCTGGGACCAATCCACGGGATCGGAAATTTCCATCTCTTTTCCATCCGCCACCGCCCTGATCACCTTCTTGCCTTTCACATCGAACCACACACTTGCCGGAATTTTTCTGAGCGGATTCCATAGGTCCACCCGCAAAATCCCTTTAGTCATCTCCGCGTTCTTAAGTTCAACTCCTGCTGACATCCCACCTGGAGCAGATGAATCCGAAAAATACCCAAAGGGCAGATCATCACGGAAAAAGATCACCCTTCTTTCGTATGGCCCTATCTTTTCCAAGATGGCCTTTTCCACATCAAAGACACTTTCAAAATAGGCGATGTCTGCCGCCTCACCTTTAGATTCCGCCAATTCCAAAAGGCTCATGGAACAGTATAAAGAATGGAAAATGGGCGAATACGCTGTCACCCCATCCGGGCTGGATACGTAAAATCCTTGGCTTATGAAGACGGTTTTCTTGGAGTGAGGATCGCGAAACATCACGATGTGAAGTTCGGCAGGCGCACTTGTGTAAGGGGTGCTCAACTCCAACTTGGCCGTAAATGCCTTGTTCAGCTTATAGGTCGCCCATTTTGCTTTGACCTCCTGAAATGCTTTACCATCCGTCTTCGGTGAGTCCGCCACGATCAAACGAACAGTCGTTTCCTCCCATGTCGGCCCTTTCGTACAAGTCCACATGGGCGTGTTGGTATTCGTCTGCCCCCATACCGCCGTGGTCAGCGAAACCATGAGCAAAATACCGCCCAGAAAATTTCTCAGATGAATCATGATGCACCTCGATCGGCTTATACCCATACCATACCCCATCCGCCATGACATAAAAGCTCAGAAGTGACGCTTGCGCATTGTAGCACATCCGGCGCACTTGCTCCTCTGTGCTGCCGGCAGTCGAGGGTGGTGCGTTTGGTGACGCTCAGTTCAATCAATGCCTGCGGGTTCGCTCTCCTTAAAAACACCCCTGACCCCTTCATTCTGAAGAACTTCACGCGGAACACTTGAAACTTCTTCCACATAAAAAACTCAGTTGAATCCCGGCCGCTCCTGTGGGATGGGTAACGCACGCCAAAGACCTATGAACACATTCGCACACCTCTGGTCACTGGGATGCCTCCTCTTCCTCTCAGCTTGCGCCAGCCAGCCGCAGCCGCCGACACCGAATTCCATGTTGCCACAGCAACCGCAACCACAGCAGCCGCTGCCGCAAAAGCAGCAACCGGAGCAGAAAAACACGGACATCATCGGCACTTGGCAATGGGTGTTGGACGACGGTACCCCTGTCAGTCAGTCATTTTACGTCCGCTACTATTCTAATGGAAAGGTTGCTTCATGGCCTTCGCCGAAAGATTGGTCCGATTCCAAGGGCGTGTCGTACGGACGCTATTCCGTCGTCAAAAATTTCCTGAGCCTTGAGACCAGTTCGGGCGCAAACACTCCTAAGTCGCGGCTGCAGATCGCAGATCAGGAGATGCTCATCACGACCGCCAGCGGTCGCCAACTGGGCTACCGTCGCGTCACCCCAGCTCCCGCGCCCGGCAAACTTCCCGATGGCAAACCTGCAGGTTTTGCCCACCATTGATTTCCGTTCCTTTGTAACGCCTATCGGAATAGAGCGTTTCAAGAAATACTGTGGTCGATTGGAGCGAGGATTTTTTGGTCAGGGCGAGGCTTTGGCGAATGAGCAGGTTCCAAGGACCCTGTGACTGAGCCGAAACGACGCCCTGACCCAAAAAGACCGCTTGCTCCGCCCCCCCCCAGACAATCGGCTGCAGTATTTCTTGAACCGCTCTAAGTCCTGTAGGTTTCCCTCTATCGCCAAGCCGTAGGGCTGCGGCAGCGGGATGCTCAATAAGCAGAAATGTTACAAGGGCATTATCCCGCTTGTCCTCATCCCATTCGCGATTACCTTCAGGCCCATGAACCAGACGGGCAAAACTTTTGAAGGGATACTGGACCGCTACTTCGAGACGACACTGGAGAAACATCCAGTGTATGCGAATTACGTGGGCCTCAAAGCGGGTGAGGGGAAGTTGGATCGCGCCGATCTGGCGAGTATCGAGGCGGCGGAAAAGCTGCGTCGCAAGACGTTGGAGGCCCTGGAGGGGATCAATCCGCGGGAGCTGACGAATGAGCAGCATCTGGATCGGTTGGCATTGCGCAGTCAGCTTCTCAATGAGATGGAGGATTACGCGACGGCGTCGCATGAGTTGTCGCCGGATGCGCCGGATACGTTGTTGAATCTGTTGCTGCATGAGTTGCAGCGCGGGGATGATGAACTGGCGCGGGCGGCGAAGAATATCCGCGCGATCTTGAAGGCGGCTCCGCGTTACTTGGCAGAAGACGCAGCAGTGGTGACGCGACCAGAACGGGTGTGGTTGAAGATCATGCAGGAGACTTGTGACAGTGCGGATTCGCTCTTCACGGCGGTGGCTGGATTCTTAGCGAAAGCGCAGGCGGGTGCGAAGGATACTGAGCTAATCGCGGATGTTCAGAAGGCGGTGAAGTCTTATCGCGATACGGTGAGTGCGCGGGAGTTGGCGCCGGAGGGGTCCTTCGCGGTGGGGGTCGAGTCATTGCAACGGCGGGTGCGGGATCAGGTGGGGTTGAATTATTCGCTGGGCGAGATTGAGACGCTGGCTCTCGGTGAAGTAGAACGCATCGGAGCGTTGCTGAAGCAGGCTTGCAAGAAGTTCGGCAAGGGCAGTGATGCGGATGCGATCGTGGCGAAGGCGCGGGAGGAGTGGAATCCGGGTGGCGACTTGCTCGGGGTGTATCGGAAAGAGACGGATCGCGTGGCGCAGGCGTTTCGTGAGGCGAAGGCGGTGACGTTTCCGGTGGGGGATGAATTGCAGGTACGGCCGGTGCCGGAATTCATGCGGCATCTGTTTCCCACGGCGGCTTATTCATCGCCGGGAGCATTCGAGAAACGGCAGCGCGGCATCTTCTGGGTGAATGACCTGAGTGTGACGAAGACGACGGAGGCGGAAAAGCTGAAGGAGCGTCAACAGCACTTCGGGCTGAGCCTGACGTCCGCGCATGAGGCGTATCCGGGGCATCACTTGCAATTCGTGATCGCGAACCAGCATCCACGCAAGTGGCGGCGGCTCTTCGCACACGCGGTGTTCTACGAAGGTTGGACGTTGTGGTGCGAGCAGATGATGGTGGACTTGAAGATCGACCGTTCGCCGTGGCTGGAGGTGCAACAACTGCACGATGCCTTGTGGCGTTGCCATCGCATTTTGGTGGACTTGCGCTTGCAGACAGGGCGTTACTCCTACGCGCAAGCGGTGAAGCACATGCAGAAGCATCTGGGCTTCACGAAAGCGCGCGCGGAAGCGGATGTGAACTGGTACACGAGTTCACCGGCAGTGCCGATGAGTTACTGGCTGGGGCGGTTGGAGAATGCGCGACTGCATAAACGACTCGTCGAGGGGCGTGGGTGGAAGTTGAGGCAGTTCAATGACTGGTTGATCAGTCATGGGACGCTGCCGCAGGCATGGTTGGAGCGGTATATGTTGGACTAGCCGAGCCGAAGTTCGGCTTCCCTATCGAAGGGAGAAGAAGCGCGTGTGAGTTCTTCCACCTTAGCCGTTCTTCGTGTCGCTGTTCGTGGCCAAGACCTTTTCCAGCACGAGCAGGAGTTCGCTCCCGCTGAAAGGCTTGGGCATCACGTGATTCGCACCGAATTTGGCGGCGATAGGTAGAAAATCCACGCGGCCATCGAGCATGCCGCCGGACATGGCGATGATGCGGAGTTTCGGCAGCTTCTTGCGCACGGCCTGGATGGTTTCAAGGCCGTCCTGTTCCGGCATCATGATGTCTGTCAGCATGACATCCGGCTCCGAAGTGGCAAGGACCTGCATGCCGACTTTGCCGTTGGAAGCTTCCAGAACTTCGTAGCCGTGACGCTTCAACCACATGCAGATAGTGGTTCGAAAGGTGTCGTTATCATCTATGACAAGAATCCGTGGCATGTGTCTGAATGGCTCTTGGCGGATATAATTCGTGTCACTCTTACTTTATCGCAAGTTTCTTTTTCACATATGAACGATTTTCACGTTCGGGAAATATCGTTTGCAACTTTCCGGGATGCGCTATCTTGCGCGCATGAACTTGCTGCCGTTTGGGAATTTGCCGCCGCATCGTCCGCGCCGTTTCGTGCCGGAGCAGATCGACTTGGGGAATTGGGAGCAGATAAAGCCTCTTTTCGACAAGTTGGAAGTTGAAGCTGACCAGTGTGTTAGCGTGACGGATCTGGAGAGGTGGATATTGAACTGGGATGAACTGCGCGCCGCCTTGGATGAAGAATCGGCCCGACGTTATATAGCCATGTCTTGCCATACGGAGAGCAAGGAAGCAGAAGGTGCCTATCTGCACTTCGTGGAAAAGATTGATCCGGAGTTGAAACCCCGAAATTTCACTCTCGAAAAAATCTATCTGGAGAGTCCGTTGCGGAAGCAGCTCGATCAAACGCGCTTCGCTGTCTATGACCGCAGCATCAAGAATCACGTGGAACTCTATCGCGAGGAAAACGTGGCGCTCGAAACGGAAGAGGCGAAGCTCGGCCAGCAGTATCAGAAGCTCGCGGGCAGTCTCACGGTGAATTTCCGTGGCGAGGAGAAAACGCTCATCCAGATGGGCCGATTCCTCGAAGAGCCGGATCGGGCATTGCGCCAGGAGGCTTGGGAACTGGTGGCCAAACGACGTTTGCAAGAAGCGGACAAGTTCGAAGAACTGTTCGATGGCCTTATCAAGTTGCGCGAACAGATCGCGAAGAATGCGGGGTTTGGTAATTATCGTGATTACGCGTTCAAGGCGCGCGAACGGTTTGATTACGGCCCGGAAGATTGTGCGAAGTTCCATCAAGCCATCGAGGATCACTTCATCCCCGCGATGAAGCAGCTTCAGGCGGAGCGGAAGAAACAGCTCGGCGTGGAGCAGTTACGCCCGTGGGATTTATCGGTGGACCCGTTCAATCGCGCGGCGTTGCGTCCCTTCGAGAAGGTGGACCAGATGGTGACGAACACGCAGAAGATATTTGACCAGATCGATGCCGGGCTGGCAGCGGGCTTCAAGCAGATGCGCGATCTGAAGTTGCTGGACCTCGAAAATCGCAAGGGCAAAGCGCCCGGCGGTTATCAATCCACTTTGAACGAAGCACGGTTGCCGTTCATCTTCATGAATGCTGTGGGTGTGCAACGCGATGTGGAGACGATGTTGCATGAGGCGGGTCATGCGTTTCATGCGCTGGCCACGCGTGAGCAGGACATCTACGCGTATCGCGGTGCGCCGATCGAGTTCTGCGAAGTCGCTTCCATGAGCATGGAATTGCTCGGGAACGAATTCCTCGAAGAATTCTATAACGAGACGGATGCGAACCGCGCGCGCAAGACGCATCTGGAAGGCATCATCGGCATCTTCCCGTGGATCGCCACGGTGGATGCGTTCCAGCAATGGATCTACACGCATCCGGGTCACACTCGTGCGGAGCGGAAGGCCGCATGGCTCGCGCTCATGGACCGTTTCGGCGGTTCTACGGAGTGGAGCGGTTATGAAGATGCGCGGGCCTATATGTGGCACCGGCAATTGCACATCTTCCTCTATCCCTTCTACTACGTAGAATACGGCATCGCACAGCTCGGTGCACTGCAAGTCTGGGCGAACTCGAAGAAGAACAAGGCCAAGGCGCTGAAGGATTATCAGGATGCGCTGGCATTGGGCGGCTCGAAGCCGTTGCCGGAATTGTTCAGCGCGGCGGGTTGCCGCTTCCAGTTCGATGGACCGACCGTGCAGCCTTTGGCGCAATTGGTCACCAGCGAGCTGGCCACTATGAAATAACGGGCAGAAGTTCGATCCGTTATGGATGCTTCGGCTCCAAGACACTATCCACACCGGGAGCGCTGGTATCAGACCGTTACCGGTTGGATCATCTTCGTGAACATCGTGATGTTCTTCGTCCAGATGTGGCTGGACGGTGACGATCAGGAGTTCACGTATTCATGGGCCTTGAGCCTGCCCGGATTGCAGGAAGGGCACTGGTGGCAGTTGCTCACGTTTCAGGTATTGCACGGTGGGTTTTTGCATCTGCTGATCAATTGCCTGCTCATCCATGTGATGGGGCGGGCGATGGAAAATTACATCGGCAAACGGCGGTTGCTGGAGGTCTATCTGGCGAGCGGTGTGGCAGGGGGGCTGTTGGAGATAGCGATCAAGTTTCTCTGGCCAGATGAATTTCCCAGTGCCGTATTGGGCGCATCGGCAGGAGCCTGTGGATTGATCGCAGTGTTTGCCACGCTCTTCCCATGGCAACCCTTGCGCGTGCTGATCCTCTTTGTCATACCGGTCTCGATGAAAGCGCGGACGCTGCTTTTGTTCTCCATCATCATTTCACTGGTCGGCATGACGGGTGTGATCCATGACGGCATAGCGCATGCGGGACACTTAGGCGGCATACTCTGGGGCGTCATCTATACGAAGCTGCGTCTGCCCGATTACATCCTGCCACCGCCCCCGCCGATGCCGCCACCACCACCCAATCCGCCCCCGGCCACACCGCCTCCTTTGCCTTAAGGATTGGAAAATTCCTTCCTGTCATCAGACAAATTTTCCGGGTATCTACGTCTGCCTAGGTGAGCATGACGGATTTGCAACGCATTGAGGGCCTCTACGATGAGCACGCCCGGACGTTGCATGCCTTTCTCCTGAACTTCACGCGCAGCGAGGCGGATACGAAAGACCTCCTGCAAGAACTCTTCATCAAGCTCGCGAAGCAACCGGCCTTGCTCAAAGGCCTGCACGATGAAAAAGCCTTCCTTCTGCGGCTCGCGCACAATCAAGCCATCGACCTCATCCGACGCAATGCCAGCAAGGGCCGCGTGGTCGATGAACTCACCGAAGCTTCTGCGAACCTGTTTCAAGATGCGGCTGACCCGGATACGAACTCCTTTCGCAGAGAACTTTCGCTGGCCCTCGGCGAACTGCCTACGGACCAACGCGCCGTGGTGCATCTGAAACTCTGGGAGGGTATGACGTTTGAGGAGATCGCGGGCGCGCTGGAGCTGTCGCCGAACACGGCGGCCAGCCGGTATCGCTACGGGTTAGACAAATTACGGGCGCGCTTGCGTCCACTCTATGACGAGATCAAGTGAATGAAACCGGACGATTTTGAATCGCAATTGCAACGGCAACCGTTGCGCGGACTGCCGAGCGAATGGCGGTCGGAGATCTTGTCTGCCGCACGGGAGGCGTTGGTGGCTGAACCGGTGAAGCCAGCGGTGACGACCTCATGGTGGCGGGAATTGCTCTGGCCATGCCCGCAAGCATGGGCGGGATTGGCCGCCGTGTGGGTGGTGATCTTGGGATTGAACTGGGTGAACAACCGCCCGTCGGAAGGGCAAACGATGATGGCGCGTCGCGAATTGACACCGGAAGAACGCATGGCCTTCATCGAGCAGCAGCGATTGCTGGCGAGTTTGCTGGAGGCGCAAGTGGTCGTGAATCCGCCGCCACCAGTGAAGGAAAAGGTGCATCCGCCGCGTAGTGAAGTGGATGTTGAGTGCCGTCGGGCATATCGCCGGATGCGCGAAACAATTTTAGCGTAGTGGTTATTTAATCAAACCAGCAGACGCCAAGGAGGTGAGGTGGGTATGAACGAATCGAAGCAAAGCATTTGGGAGAGGTCATGGGATTGGCAGACACCCGTGCTTCAATTCTTGAAGCGACTTTGGGTGGTTGTCTGCAAAGTGTTCGCATACTTAACGCTTAGAAGGGTGGTTTTCCTTACCGCTTGCACGGTCACACTAGTTGCGCTGGTTTATGCGGTGGAAAACTGGCGCGGGAAGACGGCGTGGGAGAAGCATAAGCGGGCGATGGCAATGAAAGGGGTGAATCTGGATTGGGATTCTTATATCGCCACCAACAGTCATTTACGGGTTAAAGCTGAATCGGAAGAAGTCCGATTGGTCAGGTCGGTGTTGCAACGTTCTGTGATGACTGTCACTACGAATTCTCCCGGATTCGCGCTGTCACCCTATCATCTGGCGTTCAGTAATCTGAGTTGGCCGCCCCCGTTTGAGGAGATGCAACGGTTGCGCAAGCATAGTGCAGATCAGATCACCCGTGAGCGTCTCATGGAGCAAGGTGGTCAGCCGGTGGAATTTGATGCGCCTGCATTCATGGGAAAGCCAGCTCACGAAATTGCGATCGCATTGGCGGCGAAATCTGGTCTCGCAATCGAAGTGAGGGTAGAGCGGCGACATTTGTCCGGCAGTTCGGTGCTCAGGGAGGAGATGTTGAAATTCCTGCAAGGGATGGATTCGCTGGATGGCATCAAAGTGTTGCTCGAATCATCCGCGCTGACGTTGGTGCCGAGTGCGACGCGCGGAACTTTTTATCTCAAGCAGGATATCTCACTGGATTCTTTTCGCGCTTGGTATGCCTTGCATGAGCCGCTGCTGGATAAACTGTTTACTGGCATCATGGCCAAAGGAATGAAGCTGGATGCTAATCTTCAAGATCCATTGCGTAGTGCCATACCCAGCTATGTGGCCGCCCGGACTTTGGTTCAATCGCTGACTGCCGGGGCTCAGTTTGCGGTGGTAGATGGGAATCCAGAACAGGCGATACTGTATGTGCAGCGAATTTTGGAGCTCACGAAGTTATTGAAAGACGGACACTGGCATCTCATGGCCGTCATGATCGAGTCTCCGAGCTTATATATGAGCGGACAACCGATATTCGGTGGTCTGCAAACGGGTGTGTTCCAAACGAAGCATCTGACGCAGTTGAAGGAAATGTACGGTGAGATAGATCTGATCCGTGATTATATGCGCTCGGTTGATGAAGGGGAGCGTTTGCATCATGCTTTCGGGATGGAACGTTTTACCCGTGGTGATCTGATCTGGATGTTTGGTGATAGCAAGCTGGTCGATGAAAAAGGGCTTAATTGGTTTCACATTGCTTTGAAATACGTGCCACGGGGATGGGTATATCAGAATCTTGTGAATTTCGACGAGGTCTCGCAAAAATTCATGGACACGATCCACTTGGAGAGAGGTGAGGTGGATACCGGTTTGATTGACCGATACGCGGTAGAGCTTGAGCAGCATGAGAAAGATAGCACTCCCTATTTCTTCCTAGCTGGCAGGTTTATCGTTAATCATCAGCGGGCCTTACAGCCCATACTCATGCACCAAGCGGCGGTGCATCAACTGCTCATCGCCTGTGCTTTGGAAGAATACCGGCTGCAGCATGGTGAATATCCGGAGAAGCTGGATGAGTTGATGCCGAAGTATCTGGCTAAGATACCTCACGATATCATCGATGGAAAACCGATGCGGTATCGCCGGGAGGCCCAAGATTCATTTATCCTCTATTCCGTTGGCTGGAACCGCAAAGATGAAGGCGGGGTGGTAAAGGAGACGACAAATATCAACACCTTTCCCCATTTCGGTTTCACCTATGCCAGCAAGGATAAGACGCAAGGAGATTGGGTTTTCCGCTCAAAGCCTTTAACGAATCAATGACTCTGGTGTGAGCTTCCTAATCCCGCATGCGGGACTGCTACATTTCTTCATTTCGATTGAACCTTTTCTCGCCGGGCCCATTCCACTGAGCAAAGATGCTGGCAGTGGGCGACTCTGAACAACTACCCGTGGCGGATGCCCGGGCGGGGGATGCCAAAGCGTGGGACATTCTGTTCCGGCGCTATCAACTGCCACTCTATGCCTACGTCATGGAACTCGTGCGCCACGAACAGACTGCCTTGGATGTCGTCCAGGAGACGTTCATCAATGCCGTGCGGCACCTGAAATCCCTGCGGGAAGATGCACGGTTCGGCTCCTGGCTCTTCAGCATCGCGCATCAGAAAGTAGTGCAACAATGGCGCAAGCAAGGTCGTGAGCGGGAATGGATCGCCGACGGCTTGATGGATGGCGAAGTGGAATTCGCGGCCGCCGAAGCAGGACCGGATGGGAGCTTGGTAGAGCAAGAGGATTCAGCCGAGTTGTTGGCGCATCTGGAGCGGTTGCCCTTGGCTCAACGATCCGTGCTGGTGTTGCATTACCTGGAGGAATTTTCCTTGGAAGAGATCGCAAGCATCACCGAAGTGCCGCTAGGCACCGTGAAGTCGCGACTGCATCACGCGCGCACGGCCCTGCGCAAGCAATTGGAGGGGACGACAAGATGAAGGCGTTGAATTGCATCAAGAATGGTAGGGCGTCGGTGTCCTCACCGCGCCGCTGTCGAAGCCAGAGTGCTATCGAGCAAGGCAAGGCGATGTTACGTCGGTTGCCAATCGAACTTCATCTTAAATTCGAGAGACACATGTCTATCGCACCACGGCCCGCTGAGGACAGACGGGCCCTACCACTTCAAACCTATGCGTAAACATCTCTTGGACAAATATCGTCCGGCGGAAGCGAAGCTCACGGGGCTTCGCCAGCAAGTCCTCGCAGAAGAGTTGAGCGCCGAGCCGCCTATGGGCTTTTGGACGACGCTGTGGCAGGAGCTGTTTTTGGGACCGAAACTGATCTGGCGCGGGATGGCCGCGGTGTGGCTGGTGGCGCTGTGCTTGAACATGGCCAGCAGCAGTTCTGAATCCACGATGCAAATGGCCCAGCAACCGATTGAAACCACGCCTGACGTGATGGAAGTGGTGCGTGAGCAACGTCGGATGCGGGATGAACTGCTCGGCATCGGCGTAGCTTCTGTAGAGCTGAGTCCGGCAGATCGCCCGCGTGATGGCCTGAAACCGCGGAGTGAACGCAAAGAAGATTACGCGGCGGTGTGAGGTCTATCGGGAGCGTGATATGAACTGTGATGATGGAAAACGATTAGAGCTAGCACCCTCACCCTTCGGAGGGGAGAGGGTTGGGGTGAGGGGTGCCGGGATTTGTCCGAAAGCATTGCCTTTAGAGAAGAGGAGCACCCCTCATCCTCATTCCTTCTCCCCTCCGAGGGGAGAAGGACGAAAGAGCAGTTGCTCAGTTCAATAATTTTTAAAGGAGAATTTATGAGTGAGGCAGAGAAAACGGTTGCCACTACGTCAAGTGAAGTGAAACCCAAGAAACGTTCCTGGCGCTGGCGCTTCTTCCGCTTCGTAGTGCTGAGCTTCGCGGCGCTAGTGACGCTGTTCATTCTGTTCCATGCCGTAGAGAACTGGCGGGGTAAACGTGCATGGGATCAATACCGCAAGGAGCAAGAGGCGAAAGGTGTGAGCTTTGATTTCAACAGCATCGTGCCGCCGCCGGTTCCCGAAGAAAAGAATTTCGCGATGACGCCGTTGTTGAAGCCGCTCTATGAATTTAATCCGCCTGATATTCAGCCTCGTCACAGAGATACAAATGCTATCGAGAGAATTCCTGATTTTTATCCTCAACCGCACGAGGCAAGTTTGGATTTACCCTCATTGAGCACGTGGCGATACGGCGTCGGTTCAACGCTTAAGCTGTGGCAAAAGGCGATTTTTGCCTCTACCAACTTGCAGCATCGAGCTGAGATGGCTGAACCGGCGGACGATGTTTTATATGCGTTGAAGCAATTCGATGCCCAGCTTGATGAATTGCATCAAGCCAGCCAGACCCGCCCTTTGACACGATACCAGATCGAATACGCACATGAGCCCAAGGTTGAGATTTTACTGCCGCATCTGACCAGGGTGAAGAACATCGAGAAAGTGCTGGCGATTCGAGCGTCGGCTTATCTGGAAAAAGGGGAGGTGGAGAAAGCTTTTGATGATGTGAACCTCATTTTGTTTGTGGCGGAACCGCTGAAAGATGAGCCGATTTTTATCAGCCACTTGGTTCGCAAAGTCTGTTTCGAGTATGGCATCAAAGTCATCTGGTTGGGCATGGTGAATCATAAATGGAAACCCGAACATTTGACCTATTGGCAAAGCCGAATGACAGAATATGACTTCGTGAAGGACATTCATCACGGCTTACAAGGCGAGCGGTTGATGGGGGATGGCACGATTGAGTTTTTGCGCAGAAATCCTCATCGGATCGACGACTTCACTGAGATGTTTTATCAATTATCCCAAGGGTCAGGCTATTGGGTGGATTTTGAGGCGCTTAGTTCAAAGGGTTGGCTTTGCAGGCTGATTCCGGATGGCTGGTTTTATATGGAGCGAGTGAATTACAATCAGGCTTTCGACCGATACTTGCTGACGCCAGCGGCGAAGGAGAAGACGACTGTGGATGTGAAAAGTGTGATGGATGCAGACGGTGAATTTTCGCGCTTCTTGGGTGGTAAAAACCCTATCAAGCATGTCACAGGCCATACTGTCATAGTGAAGAACCTTATGCCCGCACTGACTATGTTCTTCCAGAAAGCGGTTCACGCTCAATCCACCTTCGATCTGGCTCTGGTAGCCATGGCTCTGGAAAAGTATCATCTGAAACATCAGGATTATCCGGAAACTCTGTCTGTATTGGTGCCTGATTTCGCGCCTTCTCTTCCTCTGGATATCCTGTCCAAGGCACCATTCAAATATGAGCGGCAGTCTAAGGATGCATTTCGCCTCTGGTCGCTGGGATGGAACCTCAAGGATGATGGCGGCGTCATTGTGCGTAACAGCAAAGCACCTGATGCGACTATCAAATGGGAAGAAGGTGACTGGACATGGCCCCAAGTGGAAAAAGCTCTCAAGACAAAAGAAGGCGGTTTTGAATAATTGCTTCCCGGCTTGCGGGAGATGCGCGTTGGGTGTTTGTTTAAGGCATGCACGCGTATCAGTTGATGGAACATGGGAAACCTGGGCGTTTTGAATATCGTGAAGTGCCTGACCCCATCCCCGGTGCCGATGAAGTGGTGGTGCGGGTGCGGGCTTGCGGGTTGAATCATTTGGATCTCTGGACGGAGAAAGGGGAGTTGCCCACGCCGATCAAATTGCCACGCACGCAAGGCGGCGAAGTCGCTGGGGAAATCGTGGAGCTGGGCGGGGATGTGGACCAATGGCAGGTGGGGGATCGCGTGGCCATCCAATCGAATCTCTTTTGTGGGGAGTGCGAGTTCTGCCGTCGTGGAGATGAATCCATCTGTTTGAAGAGCGAATTGCTCGGTGTGCAGAAGGATGGCGGGTTTGCAGAAAAGGTTCTGGTGCCAGCGCGGGCTTTGGTGCGTTTGCCGGACGCGGTGGATTTCACAACCGGCGCAGCACTGACACTCGCTGCTAGCACGGCGATGCATATGCTGACGGATCGCACGGAAGTGAAGCCGGGCGATTGGGTGCTGGTGATGGCGGGGGCGAGTGGCGTGGGCTCAGCGGCGGTGCAGATCGCGAAGCAACTGGGCGGCAAGGTCATCGCCACGGGTTCCACGGTAGAGAAGCGCGAATTGGCGAAACAGCTCGGTGCGGATTTCGTGGTCGATACGTCCGCGACGGATTGGTCCGTGGAGGTGCGGAAGATCACGGGCAAGCGCGGTGTGGATGTGGTGGTGGAGCACATCGGCGGTCCGGTGCTCGAACAGATTTTCCACTGCCTCGCTCGCGGCGGCACGATCGTTACTTGTGGTGCCACGGCGGGACGTGAGATCACGTTGAATCTCTGGCCGCTCTTCGTGAAGCAACAACGGCTTATCGGCAGTTACGGGCGTAATCGCGCTGACCTGCAAGCGACACTTGAATGGGCGGCGGAGGGAAAGATCAAGGCGACGATTGATGCTATCTATCCGCTGGCAGAAGCGAACAAGGCGTATGAGCGGCTGCACGCGCGTCAGGTGTTGGGCAAGGTGCTCGTGGAACCGGGGATGGTGAAGGAGGATAAGTGGTCAAAGCGGGGAGCGGGGCCGTCGTTTTGAGTTTTTCCAAACGATCTGGCAATGGCACTATGCTTCCAATTAGATTTGTTCAGATTACCGCACATCAAACCAAGGTTGATCAATGAATAGCGTGATTTCCGTTTTCGAAATGAAGCATAAGTTAGGATATTTTTTGATCGAACGACTTTGCTGGTTTTGCGCGTTGGTTTGTTCATTTCATTTAGCGTATGCAGGCGAAAGCATCATTTTCAGTTCATACAAGGACGGGCTTTATCACAACTATGGGGTGAGCGATATAGATCTGGAAAAATCACCTGCCTGGTTTCCTGCAGACGGAAAATTTTCTCCCCCGATCAACTCTCTGGTTGAGAAAACATTTGAAAACCTCAAACAGAAGCATGGTGCAAATGCGGTCTGTTCTTTGGAAAATATTTCCTTCTTCAACGTGGGGAGGACAAAGAACATCGGGCCATCTTCCGGTCTCAGCAATGCTGGGCGTGATGCGCTGGTTGCAAAAGGAAAATGGGTTTGCATCGTTGATGTCAGCATTACCACCAAAAATGAAAACCGGGTTGATATTAAGCAGGACGCGTGTGTTTTGCTCTTGGATGGAACTGTAGCCCGGCTTGTCAGCCGGACAAAGGAGCTGCCGTGACGAGATCTGATAGGTTATACACGTTGTTTTGGGTGTTTTTGAGAACTGGTGGTTGTGAGTTAACTTTTTGATTTGTAGGAGGTTGCAGATTCTGCGTGCAGAATTGTGTCATTTATGTGACAACCTGTGCGCCATGTTTTCACTGCAACAGCTATTTGGTGAAGGTGACAAGTTTTTTGATCTGCTGGAAGCCAGCGCGGAAGAGGCGCGGAACAGCATGCGCTGCCTCGTCGATTTCCTGAAGCATCCGAACAAAACGGGTGCCATGGATGAATTCGTCCTGACGCGCCGGAAGGAGAAGCGCATCACTGAGCAGATCAGTGAGGAACTGGTGCGCACATTCGTCACTGGCTTGGAGCGTGAAGAGATCGAGGCGCTTTCACACGCACTCTATAAGATTCCCAAGACGGTGGAGAAGTTCGCCGAGCGTTATCATCTGGCCAGCGCTCAGATGAAGGATGTGGATTTCAGCAAGCAGGCGGAAGCCGTGGAGAAGACTGCTGAGATCCTTGTGCAGATGGTGAAGCTGCTGCGCAAGCTGCCGCCGCTCGAGAAGGTGAAAGAATTAAACGACCGCCTGCAGTACGTGGAAGGCGAAGCGGACAAGATCATGCTGGAACTGCTCAAGGAGCTTTACGCCGGCAAGTATGACCCGATCAAAACGATGATCGCCAAGGATCTCTACGAGCTGCTCGAGAAGGTCGTGGACCGCTGCCGCGATGCCGGTGGTGTGGTGACGCACATCGTGTTGAAGAATTCGTAAGCACTTGCCCGCATGACACTGATTCTTTGCGTCATATTGGTCGCGTTGATTTTCGAGTACATCAACGGCTTCCATGACACGGCCAACTCCATCGCCACGGTCGTTGCCACGAAAGTGCTGACGCCGAAGCAGGCGGTGGCCATGGCGGCGATCTGTAACTTGATCGGTGCGTTGATGGGCTCCGCAGTGGCCAGCACCATCGGCAAAGGCTTGGTGGATATCGATTACGTGACCTCTGCCACGATCTTGTGCGGATTACTCTCTGGCATCATCTGGAATTTGATCACGTGGTATTTCGGCATCCCGTCCAGTTCCAGCCATGCATTGATCGGCGGTCTGGTGGGTTCCACGCTGGCGGCGGCGCATGGGAATTGGGACGTGATCCATTTCACGGAGAAGGGCGGCATCCTGCAAAAGGTGATCATTCCGATGTTCGTATCCCCGATCTGCGGCATCGTGATGGGTTTCGTCATCATGGGTTTCTTGTATTACTTCCTGCGCAAGTGGCGGCCTAACACAGTTAAAAATGTGTTCGGCAATCTCCAAATCTTCAGTGCGGCGGGCATGGGCGTGGCGCATGGCTTGAACGATGCTCAAAAGACCATGGGTATCATCGCGCTGACATTGCTGGCGGGAACGAAAGCCGGCTCGCTCGATCAAATCCCTCACTTCATGGATTTCTTGAAGACGACAGAGCCAGTCCCGGGGCAAAAGCTGGAAGTGGCACTGTGGATCAAACTCATGTGCGCGGTCACGATGGCGGCGGGCACTTGGGCGGGTGGCTGGAAGATCATCAAGACATTGGGGCATAAGATGGTGCGTCTGCAACCCGTGCATGGCTTTGCTGCGGAAACGACAGCAGCGACGGTCATCAGTGTGGCGAGCTTCTTCGGTATCCCGCTTTCTACCACTCACGTTATCTCCTCCTCCATCATGGGCGTGGGCGCGGCGAAGCGCCTGAACGCAGTGAAGTGGACGGTGGTGGAGCGCATGGTGTGGGCGTGGGTGTTCACGCTGCCGGTGACGGGGATTTTGGGTTATCTCATGGTGCGGTTCGGGATTTTGGTGGGTTGGATGGATTGAGAGGGCAGTTGAGGGTGGATGGTTGAGAGTTGAGAGAAAGTTTGAGCCTCGTCACCTCGGCTGCTACGGTTGCAACCATGTTTGCTGAAGAAGATGCAGCGGTAAAAGTATTGGTGGTCATCGGCAGTCCGGCGCAGAAGTCGGTGACGGCCACGGTGATGATGCAGATTGCGGACCGCATTAAGAAACGCGGCGGCATTGTGGATGTGCTGGACCTGAGCCTCGAACCTCTGCCGCTCTTCAATCCCGAGACGGCTTTTAAGGCGGAGTATTATGCACCCGTTCGCGAACGTGTGTTAAAGGCGGATGTCATCGTGGTGGGCACGCCCGATTATCACGGGAGCATCAGCAGCACGCTCAAGAATTTTCTCGATCATTTCTGGAAGGAGTATGCGGGCAAGCTCATCGCGTCCGTGGTCGGCTCGTTCGAAAAAGGGCTGACGGTGACGGATCAGATCCGCACGGTGGCGCGGCAATCCTATGCGTGGTCCATGCCGTATGCCATGGCGTTTCAGGACAAGGAAGACGTCATTGACGGCAAGCTGCTCAGCGAGACGTTCACGAAGCGCGTGGATATGTTCGCACGGGATGTGGTGGTGTATGGCAAGGTGCTGGCAGAGCAACGTAAGTATGATCTGGAATCGGCAGAAGTGGGCTTCATGGTGCGGTATCGGAAATAATTCTCCCTATGCAAATGCCGGCGGATAATTCCGGGCAGCCGCCGAAATTGCCGCCGCCTTTATCCGATGCAAATGAGGCGCAGCGGCTGGGATTGACGCTGGAGGTGTATCAACGGCTCAAGCGGCAATCGAGGACGGGAGATGTGGCGGCGGACTTGCACGCGATGACGGAGGCAGCCTCTGCGCGCGGCGATGCCATGGGAGACGATATCGCACAGGATGACTCGGCATATCAGCGGATGCGCAATGAACAAGGCGTATTCAAAAAACGTGGAGAAGCACCGGGATTACTCAGGATGGCAAGTGAGGCACCCGGCGAGGTGGCGCGAACGATTCTGTTCTTTTTAGCGTTCTTGGTTCAATTGTGCCTTTTGAGCATCTGGCATCAGAATACGGGACGCAGAGAACTTGGCGCATTATGGCTGGTTATCTTTGTATTGCTTGGGATCACGTCGATGATCATCTCAGGTGTCATCTGGCGGGCTTTGGGTGAAAGGGCGAGGGATGTCATCCGGTTGCTGATACGGTTCTGGCCGATCACGCTGCCGCTGTTTATTTTCCTGCTGGGTCTGTTGAAGATGCTGTTCGGTCCACCGTGAAATTTAAAAGTTTGAGCAGTTAACCTGCTTTCAACTGATTTAACGATTTCGAAACGCGAGGACGAGGGCGACTACGACCTTTTAACCGCCCGTTGACGATGGGGCCGGTCAATCGTAGTGTCTGCCCATGATCGATTTGACGGAGATTACTCCAGCAGGGGTAGATCGTTTTGGCCTCCGGAAGCCCATGGCTCCGGCGCAGTATGATGCCCTATCGCGCAAGATCCTGGAGCTGAAGAAGAAGCTCAACGCCATCATCCTGGCGCATAACTACCAAGTGTCCGAGATTCAGGACGTGGCGGATTATGTGGGTGACTCGCTTGGCCTCGCACAACAAGCCGCCAAGACGAGTGCGGATGTGATCGTTTTCTGCGGGGTGCATTTCATGGCGGAGACGGCGAAGATTCTCAATCCGAACAAGGTCGTCATCTTGCCGGATAAGGACGCGGGTTGCTCACTGGAAGAGAGTTGCCCGGGTGAAAAACTGAAGGCGTTCCAGGCGACGAATCCGAATTTTTACACCATCGCGTATATCAATTGCAGCGCGGAGGTGAAGGCGCTGAGCGATGTGATCGTGACGAGCGGTAACGCGATGAAGATCGTGAACGCGGCACCGAAGGACAAGGACCTGCTCTTCGTGCCGGATGAGAATCTGGGCTCATGGGTGATGGAGAAGACGGGTCGCCCGATGACTTTGTGGAAGGGCAATTGCTACGTGCACGTGGAGTGGACGCACGCAGCGATTTCGAAGATCCGGCAGACGCATCCGCACGCGCCGCTGGTGGCGCATCCGGAATGCACGAAGGCCGTGCGCATGCTGGCGGATGAGGTGTGCTCCACGGAGAAGATGGTGACGTATTGCCAGAAATCTCCGGCGAAGGAGATCATCATCGCCACGGAAGCAGGCATGCTGCATCGCCTGCAGAAGGAGTGCCCGGGCAAGACATTCATCCCGGCGCCCACGGAGAATTGCCGGTGCAACGAGTGTCACTTCATGAAGATGAACACGCTCGAGAAGCTGTATGATTGCATGCTGAACCTGAATCCACAGGTGGAGTTGCCGAAGGAGATCATCGAGCGGGCGCGGTTGCCGATCGAGCGGATGTTGGAGATCTCGGCGCGGCCGGAGTGATGGCCACAAAAAGGCACAGAAGGCGCAAAAGGGGAGAACTTTGGAAGCGTTCTCTGAGGTCACGCGCTAGGCTTGCTCACTCCTCACCCCAGCCCTCTCCTCATTGAGAGGAGAGGGAGAACATCTGTCGCCGTTGAGGTTGTTTCACGACGCTGTATTTCGGCAGCGTCTTTCACTATCCACCATTGACCATCCACTACCTACTTTCCAGCTCCCCATGGGATCATCACGCCGTAGGGGGCTAGCTTATCCGTCTGCTCTTTGAAGGCGGGTGGAGGCATGCTGGCACTTTTTAGAACTTCGCCGTTCTTCAATTCCAGCACGAGGGCGTGACGGCCTTCTTTCCGTGACCAATCGACGGCACCGGTCCAGCGGTGGATCTCGGTTTCCGGGATGGCGACGGTGCGGTTCGGGTAGTGATAGGTGACTTCCCAAGTCACGTCCTTGCCTTTGGCTAAGCGACGGATCTCCACGAATTTGCTGCCGAGGGAGAAGTTATAGACCCAGGAGACGCAGATGAACCAGACGGCGAAGGTGATGATTGCGCCTTTGGATTTCTTCATCAGGGTCACGGGTTTGTTGAAGCCGGAGCGGATCTCCTTATGAAAGGCAGTTTCCACGCACATGAGGACGAACAGGCCGATGGCGAGGAGGGTGAAAAAGACGGCCATGGCGATGAAATAGGCAAACTGGGCCCGGGCATCGCCAAAGCTAAGGACAAAATCGGAAACTTCGGTCACGGGCATGAGATAGGGGTAACTCGCGGGGAGTTTCAAGTTTTCAGTGGAGGACAAAAGGTTTCTTGTTTCTGGTTTTGGGTTTCGGGTTGACGAGATTTTGGATGTTTAAGGGACGTAGAAAGCCGTGACTCGAAACTGGAAACGAGAAACACGAAACAGTTTCGAGGACGAGCACGATTGGAGCGGTGAATAGTCCGAATGGGGGATGGTGGGGGATAAGGGTTTTGAATAGAGTTTGGGTGTGGTTGGGAACTCCGTTGGGGTTCAGAATCATGGTTGCCCGGCCCTGTAGGCCGGTTTAACTGAACCGAGGTTTGTCAACGGATCGGCGGCTGGAGATTGTAGATCTCCAGCCGCCGTTTTTTAGGGGTAATAAAGGAGAAACTTTTGAGTGATTTCACCCGTCTTAGGTGATGGCTTCTATGTGCCTTGTGCTGGGGTTGCCTGGGGCGATGTGTTTTTCAGGCCAAGGAATTTGTGCTCGATCAGGCCGGCGAGAAAGTATCCTCCAAACGCAGCAAGCATAGAGATGAGGAATGGGTAAGGATATTCGTATTTTGCTGCGGCGAGGTAAACTAAAAGACCCGCTCCCAAAGACGTGAGTGCTGCGGCTGAACCGCCAAAGTTCGAAAAGAGAGCCATGACCATGATGACGAAAACACCGGTGCTGCCCATGGCGGAGGCTTCGTGGACAAGTTCGAAAACGGATTCCGCACCTAAGGCCAGCCACGCTGCGATCAGGCCGCTTACCACGACCATGATACGGGCGGAGAGAATCTTTCCGCGTTCTTCAATGCCTGGCACCAAGGGGACTATGAGATTGTGCGAGACAAGAGCAGAGGCAGAAAGCAGCGTGGAATCTACCGTGGACAGAATGGCGGAGACCAAGGCGCCGCTGAAGATGACATACATGAAAGTGTTCAGATGCTCCTTCGCCAAGGTGGGCAGGACGTGCTCCGGGTTTTCGATGCCAGGCATCATCTTGAACGCAAGCAGACCGAGGATGGCGGGGATCAATCCAACCAGGATGTAAATGCCACCGCCGATGAGAGCGGATTTGCGGGCGACTTCAGGGGAACGAGTCGCGATGACACGACCGATAAGTTCCTGGGCTACGACGGAGCCGCAGATGGGGACCATCCACTGCTCAAGCTGTTCCAAGAGACCTCCGTTACCGTGGAATGGATTAAGGCGCTCGGGTTCGATCTCGCGGATCGCGCCAGACAGGTCCGGGATCTGTGCGAGGACGATGATGAAGATGACGACAAGGCTGAAAATGATGATGATGCCCTGGACGAGATCAGTCATGACATCTGCCTTCAACCCGCCGGTGACGGTATAGACGATGGTGACACCAGTCGCGATGAGGATGGCGATATCCACACTGACGGATCCGTTGGAGATGTTGCTGATGACCTCACCGAAGGCGCGCACTTGTGCCGCGGCCCAGATGATGGAGGTGGGCGCGATGAGGAGGACGGAGGCGCGCTCCACGGTGACGGAATAGCGCTGGCGGAACAGGTCGATGAGCGTGGTAAGCTGGCGTTTCCACAGAGGGACGGCAAAAACGAATCCCAGAAAAAGAATGCAAAGGCCATAACCGAAGGGGTCTGCTGCGCCGCCTGAGAAGCCTTGTTCATAAAACATGCCGGCCGAGCTGATGCACGTTTCCGCGCCGAACCAGGTGGCAAAAATGCTGAACGTGGCGAGGCCCAAGCCAAGGCTACGACCGGCGAGGAGATAGTCTTCTTCGCTGTCGATATTGCGCGAGACCATGAGGCCGATCGCTAGTTGGATGAGGACGTAAACCAGCACCCCTGTGAGTATCCAGTTCATGGCGCGTGACATCACGGCAAGTGGCCGGAGATGTCAATGTGGAGTTTGGATACAGGGGAAAGAATTTTTGTAATCGGTGGGTTTCCCGTTCACGCTCACACGATGAAATCGCGAAACCAGTTTTCAGGTTCGGCGCGATAGATGCGTTCTTCACCCTGCCATTGGAAGCGCAATTCACCGGCATGCAAGGCCTGGCAATGGAGGATCAGCCGTTGGCGCTGTTCCTCTGTGAGGCGACTTTCTACAAGGGCTAGATAAAGCGTTTCATCACCGCCATAGATTTTATCACCCACGATCGGGTGCCCGATGTGGGAGAGGTGGATGCGGATCTGGTGCTTGCGACCGGTGAGCAGTTCCACTTCAAGCAACGAGAAATCTCCTTCTGTGCGCGTGAAACGTTTCAGCACTTTGTAAACCGTCTGGGAATTGGCACCGTCTGGTCGTACACAGTCTTTGATCGCCACGATGCTCTTCTCGTCTTTACCCAAAGGCGCATCGATCAACCCGCCATCTGTGGCCACATGTCCATGGACGATGGTCTGATAAATCTTTCGCACCTCGCGACTCTCCCATTTTTTGCGAAGTTGCTTGGCGGCTTCATCCGTCTTGGCCACGAGGACCAGGCCGCTCGTCTCACGGTCCAGCCGGTTGATGAGGTGTGGGTTGATGCTTTCGCCCAAATGGATGCGCACCCGGCTGATGAGGCTGGAGTAGATATCGCCCTTGGTCGGATGACAGACGAGGTCTGCGGGCTTGTTGATGACGAGGAATTCGTCATCCTCATGGATGACTTCAAAAAGGCGGGATGGAAGCGTGGTGTTCAATTAGCCTCCCTTCGCGCTGCAAAGGCTTGCGATTGAGCAGCATGGCGCAGGCACTCTGCTGAAAAATCATTCAGAGTTCTCAAAGGACGAAAGCTTTTGCTTCTGCGGCTTGTCACAAGGGCGGATGTGCGTATCATCCGCGCGAGTGAAAGAAAAGTGGAATGTCGTGTTGCCGGTCCTGTTGCTGATCGCGTTTGCGGTTACGCGCTGGCCCGACTTCATGCCGGCGAACTTCAGCGCGGCCTATGCGCTGGCGTTCTGTGCAGGGGCTTACTTCCCCACGCGTTATGTCTTGTGGGTGCCTTTTGCGCTGATGCTGGGCAGCGATATGATCATCAACATCTTCTACTATAAGGTCGCTCCGATCGGTGGTTACATGGCGGTGAGTTATTCGCTTTATGCGTTGCTCATCGTGTTGGGGCGTCAGTTTGGTCCGAAGGCGAGTTTCTTGAAACTCTTAAGTGGTGGTATCCTGGGTGCGTTTCTGTTTTACCTCGTCTCCAACACGTTCGCGTGGATCAGCAACCCGGCTTATCTGAAGACGTTGGATGGCTGGATCAAGGCGTTGACCGTGGGTGTGGACGGGTTTCCGCCTACCTTGATGTTCTTGAAGAATACTCTGATGAGTGGCGGACTTTTCACAGGCCTCTTCGTCGGTGCGATGAAGCTGGCGGAGAAGGAAGCCGAGGCGACAGAGCCGGAGCCGAAAGAACAGGAAGAGCCGGAAGAATCGGAAGGCGCGGAAAAGCCTGAGGGTGAAGAAGCGAAGGCGTGAGGGTAGCCGCCGAAATGATGAGGCGGAACTTGCTTGATCAAGAATAGTTAGTTCTGCCTCCTCACGTCGCCAGCTACGAATAAACTAATGAAAATCGGCCTTATCTCAGACACGCATGGGTACCTGGACCCGCGAGTGCCGGAGATTTTTGAAGGGGTTGAGCATATCTTGCACGCGGGGGATATCGGTTATGCCTCCATCATTTTAGAGCTTGAACGCATCGCTCCGGTCACGGCGGTCTTGGGGAATAATGATTTCGGGATGGAGTATCGGGAGACGGAGGTGGTCGAGCTTGGCGGGTGCAAGTTTCTGATTCACCACATCGTTGAGCCGCGCCGCCTGACAGACTCGTTGAAAAGCCGGATCAAGCATGCGGCTCCTCAAGTCGTCATGTTTGGTCACACGCATAAAATGTTTAATGATGTGATCGATGGTGTTCACTTCCTCAATCCCGGCTACTCGGGCAAGCAGCGGTTCAAGCTGGAGCGGTCGGTGGCGATTTTGCATCTGGAGGAGGGAGAGCGGCGGGTGGAGTTTGTGGTGCTTTGAGGGGTGGTATTCCAAGGCTTGGGATTTTGTGTAATTGCCGGCCAAGCTCAATGATGGAAACCTGATGGTCATCAACCATGTGGTTCATCTTGGAAATCATTTTAGCAGTTGGCTACTGGGTGTGGGAAATCGGCTTTTTCCCCCGCTTCTACGCGGTGTTGTTCACGGTTTTGTCAGCTGCGGTCACCGGAGATACGCTCTTGCGGGACGATAGCGGGTGGCGGGCGTTGGGTGCGCCCATGGTAGTCGCTGGTGTCATTGCCGGGGTGATATGGGAGTGGCGATATCGGCGGGAAAGAGATTACAACCCGCCGATAAAGACATTGAACGGAAAAGTGAACTGATCTAAGCCGCTTAGGTTCGGCGTGGAAGCCATCCTTACTTAGATTTCAGGCAAGGCGTTACGTTGGATTACATTTTTTCAGCAGCAGAAATCTCCGCCGAGGATGTAAAGTAGGAGCAGCAAACCGGGGCCTTTGAAAAGGAATACTAACAGCCCGATGGCCATGAACGGGATGGCGAGGTAGGCGGCGGTTTTGAAGATGGGAAATGACTCTTCTGCTTCGTGTTCGTTTGCTTCGTTGTGTGTTGGATTGTCCATGGCGCAACAACTTATCTGCTGTTCTCACCATGCGTTAATTGATAAAACTTCTGCAGCCATCGGTTTAATCAATCATGAACATCCATCATCTTGAGCTGTTTTATTATGTGGCGAAGCATGGCGGCATCATGAACGCGGTGCGGCACATCCCGTATGGCATCCAGCAACCGGCGGTGAGCAGCCAGATACTTCAATTGGAGGCGGATCTGGGACAGTCACTTTTTCAACGCCGACCATTCCAGCTCACTTCGGCAGGGGAGGAGCTTTACGGATTCATTAAACCTTTCTTTGAGAACATCGGGCCGGTGACGGAGAAGTTGCGGGGTGGGGCGACACAGTTGGTGCGCATCGCGGCATCATCCATGGTCTTGCGCGATCATTTGCCAGCGGTGTTGGCGCGAGTGAGGAAACAGTTCCCGCGTTTACGGTTCACGCTGGTGGAGGCGACCTTGGTGCAGGTGGAGCAGGGTTTTGCGAAACAGGACTTTGATCTGGCGGTGACGGTCACTACGGGGAAGCTGCCATCAGGTTTGCACGCGATGGAGTTGATCGAATTGCCGCTGGTGTTGCTGGTGCCGGATGATTGGAAGCTGAAGTCCGCAGAGGATTTGTGGAAGCAGGGTTACATCAGCGAGACGCTGATCTGTCCGCCAGCTTCGGAGCCGTTGACCATCGCATTGCGGCAGGGATTGGCGAAACGGAAGGTGGATTGGCCGACGGGCATCGAAGTGACCTCGCTCGAACTGCTGCATACTTACGTGGCACATGGATTTGGTCTGGGCGTGTCGTTGAGGGTGCCGAAGGGCCAGCTTCCCAAGAGTGTGCGGATGCTGCCGATGGAAGGATTTCCGGTCATCAATATCTCAACGGTTTGGCAGGGGACGGCGGGGCCAGTGACGCGGATCATGCTGGAGGAGATCAAGAAACAGGCGGCGAGTTTAGTCGGGAAGTGAAACGGCAGACGTGGTTGGAAGGTGATTACAAAATTATTCGGACAATGACTGGTTGATTTTTTGAGGGGTGTGTTAGGTTGTTTCTATAGCGAGGAGCAAATGAGCAGGGTTCGACACTTATCTGCAGTTTCCAGATCATGCTGGGTCTTCATGGCGATCCTGATTGCTACACTTCGAGCAGGTGCCTGTGTGTGGGATTCGGATTCTTTGACATGGGAGAAATGGATGAATCCAAAACTGGCCGATGTCATCCTGAACCCGCGGCAGCCAAAGATGGACAGGAAGGCGTTGGAGTCAAGGGTGGCAAAGTTGCTAGCACATCGTGAAGAATCAAAGGAGGCGTGGTGGAATGAACTGGCCGGTGCGTATATTAGGTTGGGGCAATCTGAGAAGGCTATCACGCTTCTGGAACCGGTGGTCGACCGTTTTGAGAATGACTACGCGATCCACGCCAATCTGGGTACGGCGTATCATATGGCGGGGCGATATGTTGAGGCGGAGAAACACATCGCGCGCGATCTGGAACTGAATCCTGAGGGGCATTTCGGATTGGAGAAGTATCATCTGGCGTTGTTGCAGTATCTGACGCAGTCGAAGGAATACCAGAGCCGGCATCTGTTTGTGGATGAGCTGTCTTTAAAATTTTTACGCCCTTCCATTTTATTTGGGACTGGATGGAATGAAAAAATGAGCAGGGAGGAAATAGAGAAAGAAATCGAGGCAATCTCCGCTTCCAAAGGCGATCTTAAAGGGAGATGGATATTTGACTTGGCGTCACTTAAAAACCGGCTGGATTTGCCTCCTAACTATAGAAAACAATGGAACTTGGAGATGCATGAAAAGCTGGAAGATGGGGTGATCTACATGGCCACATTGAATCCGCAAGAGCCTGCCTGCTGGACGATGCTGGGCGTGGTAGCGCTCAAGAAACGTGATCTGAATCTGTCAGCAGCAGCTTTTGAGAAAGCGGTGGCTTTGGATTCACCGATGAAAGAACTGTTACAGGTGAAGATATCTGCCATCAGAGAACACATTAAAGAGGCCAGACAGCATCAGTGGCCGTTGCAATTGATCGGGCTGTTATTGATCGGATTGCTATGTGTGCTGGTGTTCAAGGTGATACAGAATCTGCGGACATACATGGCCAGACGGAAAACAGCATCTGCATAAGGTCAATGGTTCCTGCCAAATACATGGAGTATTTATGCGATTGAAGCATTTGCCGCGAAATGTGTGGTTACCGTTTCTTCTGTTGCTTGTAGCAGTATGCTTTGTTGTCACGGCTCATGCCTGCATCTGGGATGGGGATACGCTGGCGGATGATATCAAAAAGAGTCCCAAGCTGGCCGATGCCATCTTGAATCCAAGACCACCGCAGGTGGATCGAGCGAAGCTGACGGCGCGGTTGAATGAGCTGTTGGGTGATCGGAAGGAGAATGATCCGGAGTGGTGGAATAATGTGGCGGGGACGTATCTGCGACTGGGGCAGGAGGAGGAGGCAGTTAAATTGTTGGAGCCGGTGGTGAGCCGGTTTGAGAACAATTACGGCATCCATGCAAACTTAGGCACGGCGTATCACCTTCTTGGCCGGTATGCGGAGGCGGAGAAGCATATCGCGCGTGATCTGGAGCTGAACCCTGACGCGCATTTTGGGTTGGAGAAGTATCATCTGGCGTTGTTGCAATATCTGACGAAGTCGAAGGATTATCAGGCGAGGCATGTGTATGTAGATGAATTCACTGCTCCACTTTTCGACATACCCGACATCAACCAACCACAGCCCTATGCGCTCAGCTACGTCAGGGACACCAATCAATCGCCTGTGCAATTAACGGCAGCCTTGCAGGTGATCAAAGGGAACAGCAGGGCCGATCAAGAAGCCAAGGCACGCCTGCTTTTGAAGCTGGCCGCGTGGGATGATCCACCGGCATACGCACCAGAGCCAAAACCGCGCTATGTAAGCCCGGCTCCTTACGATGTCTCTAAGCACTCTGCTGCGGAAGCGGCTCGCGGTAAATTCGAACTGGCCGAAGATGAGAAATTTCAGGAAGGAGTCATCTATATGGCGATGCTCAATCCGGATGAGCCGGCATGTATGACGATGCTGGGAATGGCGGCCTTAAAATCAGGCGATCTCAATCTTGCCCAGAAAGCTTTTGAGAAAGCGATCACCATGGGCAGCCCCATGAAGGATGTATTGGAATTGAAGATTCTCAAGATCCAAACGCACATCCAAGAATCGAAAGCAGTTTCAACCAAGATAAAATGGTTCATTCTGACGGTGATCGGTGTGCTATGTATAGGTCTTTGGATTTTGGTGGTGATAGTAAAGAAGCTGAAACGAAAGGTGAACCTAAAGCAGACTGCCAGTGCGATGATGCTGGTCCTCTTTTGGCAATGCGCATCCCCAGTTCACGCGTGCATCTGGGATGGGGATACGCTGGAGGATGATGTCAGGAAGAACCCCACATTGGCCGATGCCATCTTGAATCCAAAGCCACCACAGGTGGATCGAACTAAGCTGATGGCGCGGTTGAGTGAGCTGTCGGGTGATCGGAAAGAGAATGATCCGGAGTGGTGGAATAATGTGGCGGGAACGTATCTGCGGCTAGGACAGGCGGCGGAGGCGGTGAAGTTGTTGGAACCAGTGGTGAGTCGGTTTGAAAATAACTACGGCATCCACGCTAACTTGGGCACGGCGTATCATCTGCTGGGCCGATATGCGGAGGCGGAGAAGCACATTGCGCGTGATTTGGAGCTGAACCCGGACGCGCATTTTGGGTTGGAGAAGTTTCATCTGGCGCTCCTGCAATATCTGGCGAAACCGAAGGAGTATCAGTCGCGGCATTTATATGTGGATGAGTTTACGGAAGTAGTTTTTGACAAGTATGGGGTGGTGCGGATCAGGCCTATGCCATTGGAGCGTTCGGGTATGTCCGGTGCATCTGCTCCCATAGCCGAACTGGAAGCGGAGTTGCAGGCTATGATCAAGAAAGGGGAGTCGGGGGAGAAGCTAGTCGCATTGCTTCAACAGTTGGCAATGACCGATGAACTCCCAGCATACGCTGCCAAATATGATTTGGCAAAAGACCCGAAGTTTCAGGAAGGAGTCATTTATATGGCCACCTTAAACCCTAAGGAACCCGCCTGCATGGCTATGCTAGGAATGGCTGCTTTATACAATCAGGATTTAAATCTGGCTAAGAAGGCTTTTGAGCGTGCTATTGCCATGGGCAGCCCGATGGAGCCGGTGTTGAAATTCAAGATTGAGCAAATTGTGGAGCATCTCAAAGAAGCAGATGGTCGTTCAAGTCCGCCAGACGCGATATCCGTGCTCCTTGCAATTGGGGTCATGGGGCTCGCTGGAATTATCTTTTTGATAGCAGCGATAATGTTGGGCCGGAAACTTTGGAGGAAAGCCCAGCTGGCCGGGCAGTGAGTTTATTTTGTTGTTCCAGAGGTTGTTTTGAACAGGAAGGTAGTGAATGTAATTTGGGAGCCGGTTTTATTGTGAGTGCGGCGGTGAAGGCCGAGGTTAGGGCAAAGCGGCAGCTTTGCCTCACCCTGAGCAGGGAACTGGCGTTGACGCCAACGCTAAGGTTCAGTAGCTCATGACAGGTGCCGGAAGAGGCGGCTAGTTGAACACGCTATGGCTTATTAGCCGCCACAGGCACTGGCCACAGGTCTGAATCTGTGTGCGCTTGGGCCATCAGCTCGGAAATCTTTTTCACTTCCTCGGGATGTTGGGCGGCGATGTCCTTCTTCTCCTGAGGGTCTTGCTTGAGATTGTAGAGTTCCATGGGCTTGCCGTGCGGGCGGATGGCTTTCCAATCGCCCGTGCGCAAAGCTTGTGCGAAGCCGTTATTGTGCAGTTCCCAGTAGAGATACTCCGCAGGCTCCATGGCTTTGCCTTTCAAGGCGGGAACCAATGAACGGCCATCGACGCTTCCGCTGGTTGCGCCGGTCAGATCAGCCACGGTGGGGAGGATGTCCCACATGGCGCAGGGGGTATCTACGACATTGCTGGCGGCGATTTTGCCGGGTGCCCAGACGATGAGGGGCACGCGCAAACCGCCTTCATAGAGGTCACCTCGTTGGCCGCGCAGGCCACCGGTGGCGTTGAAGAAGGCGGGATCGGAGCCGCCTGCGCGCCACGGGCCGTTGTCACTGGTGAAGATGAGGACGGTGTTGGTATCGACTTTGGATTTGACCAATTGATCCATCAGACGGCCCACGTGGGTGTCGAGACGCGTGATCATGGCAGCGCGGTTTTTTTCTGTCTGCGGCCAGCGTTCATCGGTGTAAGGCTCGTCACTGGGGATTTCCATGCCGTTACCGGTGGCTCGACCGAGATCGGCATTTGCGCGGGGCAGTTGTGAAGCGAAGTAGAGGAAAAAACGGCGGTCCGGAAGTTGCGGCGTGCGGCTGTTCAAATGGATGAGCCGGTTGGCGTTGGTCGTCAGCATGTCGGGAGCGTAAAGGCCTTTTGCGCCGTTTTTGTTTTCATCGATCACCACAACGGAACCGTTTTTGAAAACCACGGGGGGGTAATACATTTGAGCGAGGCTGCCGGTGAGGAAGCCCACCCAGTTTTGAAATCCCTGATTGTTGGGTGTGCCGGAGGTGCCGAGATCGCCCATATCCCACTTGCCTGCTGCAGCGGTGTTATAACCGTTTTTTTGAAGCACTTCGGCGATGGTGACATCGCTGTTCAAAAGTGAGTTCGCGATGGGGGAGATGCCCCGGATGCTGGTGTGACCGGTGTGGCGACCGGTCATCAAGGCGGCGCGGGAGGAGCTGCCCAGTGGGCTGCCGGCGTAGAATTGGGTGAAGCGGGTGCCTTCTTTGGCAAGGCGGTCCAGATTCGGGGTCTTGACCTTGGTTTGTCCGTAGCAGCCCAGGTCGCCATAGCCGAGATCGTCCGCCACGATGAGGAGCACATTGGGGCGATCTGGCTGCGCAGGAGCGGGGGCCAGAGGTTGAGCAATAGAAATACCGGCACTGCCCAGCATGAGTGCGAGCAGAAGCAGGCGTACGGTCTGAGGGAACAACAGCATGGGCGTAATCTCACGCAACAGGCGTGATTCGTCCAGTCCGTCTTGCGAAGAGAACTTGCCTTGTGAACTGGTCCGAGTGATGCAAGTATTGGGCGGTTGTGAATGTGACAATATTGGCGGATTACCTGAACCGGGTGCCGAAACGGTTCCGGGTGGTCTTGCAGACATGTATTTACGGACTGGTTGCCGGATTGGCCGCGGTAGCGTTTCACCTAGGTATCCATTGGTTCTATAAACTTACTTTTGTGGAGCTGGCCCAACGTTCCAAGGGCGAGTTTCTCGTCGGCAGCCTGATAGTGATCTTATCCACCTCTTTGCTGGCGGGCTGGCTGTTGACCTACTTTTGTCGGCAAGCAGCGGGCAGCGGCATTCCCCAGGTGAAACTTTCTTTCTGGAAGGAATTTGGCCATATCCCGTGGCGGGTGGTGTGGGTGAAGTTTGTGGCTGGCATCTTGAGTATCGGTGGCGGGTCCAGCTTGGGGCGTGAAGGTCCTAGTGTGCAGATCGCGGGTGGACTGGCCTCAAACGTGGCCGGGCTGCTGGGCGAGGCCAAGCAAAAGCGGCGCCTCGCGTGTGTGGCCGGTGCCGCCGCCGGTCTGGCGGCGGCGTTCAATACGCCTTTGGCCGCGATCACCTTCGTGCTGGAAGAGATCATCGCGGACCTGAACAGCCGGTATCTTGGTTCTGTGTTGCTGGCTTCGGTGATCGGGGCCTTGGTGGCACATGGTTTGATCGGCAAACAACCGGCCTTTGAACTCGGTGATGTGGCCGCACCGAATTGGGTGGTGTATCTGATGATCCCGCTCGTATCCGCTGCGGCGGCTATCATCGGCGTCATTTTTCAACGGTCCTCGCTGGGCTTGCGCGCCCGCGCGCGGAGTTGGACGGGCATTCCCGCCTGGCTCCTGCCTGCTTTCGGAGCGGTCATCACGTGGGCGATCGGCTGTGCCATCTGGTGGCATACCGGGCGACTGGGGGTGTTCAGCGTGGGATATGACGATCTATCCGCCGCGCTCAATCATCAATTAGGCTGGAAGATCGCGGCGGTTCTGCTGGTGGGGAAATTGATCGCCACCATCTGTTGCTACGGCATGGGTGGTTGCGGTGGGATATTTTCTCCCACTTTGTTTCTGGGCGGCATGACCGGTGTGTTGCTCGCGGGACTATTCGGCATGGCCACACCTTTGGCCCCCACGGATGTTGTGGTGCTGGCGGTGGTGGGCATGAGCGCCACCTTGGGCGGAGTCGTGCGTGCGCCGGTCACGGGCATTCTCATCGCATTTGAGATGACGCATGAGTTCGCCTTGGTGCCCGCCCTGATGCTCGGCGCACTGATCAGTGGGGCGATCAGCCGCCGGATGACGCACCATAATTTCTATGATGAACTGCTCAAGCAAGACGGGCATAATATCGAGCATGTGGTGCCTCCCCGTGACTTGAACACCTGGCAGCAATTGCCCATATCCTCCATCGCAAACTTTCAACCTGTGGTGATCAAAGGTGAATCGCGCGAAGCCATCAGCGGGGCTTTGGCGAATTATCCCTACAATTATTTTCCCGTCGTCGAGGACAAAAGATTGAAAGGCATCCTGAGCCGCCAGAAAGGGGAGATGGCGCTGAAGACGGGTGAGACCCCGATCCTGCAAACCGCCGTCACGTGTTTGCCCACGCAGAGCATCCGGGAGCTGCAACATCTGCTGATCCAATCGCCCACGGGGGTGGCTGTGCTGCTGGACCGGCCGGAGGGGAAGGTCATCGGCCTTATCACGCTGCACGATCTTTTACGTGCAGAGATGGCGACGGCGGAAGCGGGCAAAGATTAAGCGAGATATGGAATGGTAAGCGGCCCTTGGGGCAAAACCGCTATCCGTGCATTTGGGCCGAGTTTGGTGAGTCTCTCACGCACTGCCGCGCCGATGTCCCGACAGGGCGTCAGATGGCATGCACGCACCGTTTTTTCCGGTAATGCACTATAAACCTGCACCTCGGCGCGGCGTTGGATGAGGGCTTGGATCTGGGCCTGCCATTGTTCGGGTCGGATGAAGCCGGGGGTGGCCAGCATGGTTAGGATTTCCTCGGGGCTTTGCGCGCTGGTGAGGAGTTGATTGAAAGGGCTGTTCGTGGGCACGCCTTCGCTGCATTCGGCGGCGAGGATGAGGAGACCACCTTCCGCGAGGATGCGGGCTCCGGCGCTCATGCCTTTCACGCCTTGATAGAGATTCATATCCAGCGGGTAACCGCTGTTCGTGGTGACGACGATCTCGAAGGGAGACTTCACCTTTTGCATGGCGGACTGGCGGACGAATTCAGTGCCGGCCTTGTGCGCTTGAATGAGGTCGCCGGCGAAGACGTTGGTGATTTGGCGTTGCTCGTTCAGGGTTACGTTCAGGAGGAAGCTCGGTCCGGCGCGCAAGGCGATGTCCCGCAGTTCTTCCCAGAGCGGGTTGCCCTCATTCACGCCGAAGGTCGCCTTGGAACTACTAATATTACGCACGCCGTGATTGCTCATTACAGTGCGTAACCCGGCGACACCAGGCATCAACCCCTTTGGTCCACCACTGAAACCGGCGAAGAAGTGTGGCTCGATGAAGCCGGTGACGATGCGCAGATCGGCCTCGATTGCATGGCGATTGAGCAGGGCGGGTGTGCCATCGCGAGTGGTGCCGACTTGCACGAGTTCCGCTTCGTTCTCGGGTTCATGATTCAGCACGTTCCAGTTTGTCACCACTTCCGGTGTGAGCATTTTTTCCAACTCAGCTTTGGTGTTAGGGCGATGGGTGCCGAGTTGGTTGAGGAGCGTGATGTTCTTACGTGGATGATCTTTTAGGAAATCAAGCAGCCACGGAATGATGCGATCATTAGGCGTGGCGCGGGTGATGTCGGTGAAGAGGATACAAATCTTGTCGCTGGGCTTGATGCGCTGGAGCAGGGGAGCTGAGGCGATTGGATTCTGCAATGCAGCCAAGATGGCGGCGCGTTCATCCGCCAAGCCGGGGATGTGAGCTGGCTCGATGATGGTGGTGCGGTCATCGGGGAGGTCGATCTCCAGATGGCTTTGGCCGTAGGCGAGCGGGATTTTCATGCTGTAGTTCCAGTGTGTCATGACTTGGGGCAAAATTCAGCAGCAAAGTAGGGAGTTGACCGGCTTGCTCTTGCGGCGGGGTTATGTTTTGATTTCCGTTATGAAACGTCGCTTGCTCCGCATCTCGCTTTCGTTCGCGCTCACCGCAGTTTTGGGTTTTGCCTTCATCGGTTGCACTACGGTGCCGGAAACTGGACGGCGCCAGTTCAACTTCATGAACTCGCAAGAGGAGATGAAGCTGGGCTTCACGGAGTTTGAGAAGATGAAGACGGAGACGCCAATCAGCAAAGATCCTAAGATCAACGAGATGGTCACGCGCGTGGGCAAACGCATCGCAGCGGTCGCGAATCTGCCAGACGCGCAATGGGAGTTCGTGGTGTTCGACAGCCCGGAGGCCAACGCCTTCTGTCTACCGGGCGGCAAGGTGGGGGTTTACACGGGCATTTTGCCGATCACGAAAGATGAGGGCGGTCTGGCCACAGTGATCGGTCATGAGGTGGCGCACGCGGTGGCGCGTCACGGTGGGGAACGCATCAGCCGGGCGATGGCCACGCAGATGGTTGGTCAGGCAGTCGGCACGGCGACAGCGGAGAGCAAGTATTCTCAGGCCATCCAGGTGGCTTATGGACTTGGTTCGCAGGTGGCGGTGGAGTTGCCGCACAGCCGTTCGCAGGAGTCGGAGGCGGATCGCATCGGGCTGATCTACATGGCGCGCGCGGGTTATGATCCGGAAGCGGCGGTGGCTTTCTGGCAGCGCTTTGGCGAATACAATGCCAAGGCAGGTTCTTCCACGCCGAAGTTCCTCCGCACTCATCCTACCGATGAGACGCGCGTGAAGCAGCTCAAGGAATGGATGCCTGAAGCGAAGGCGCAGTACAAGAAGCAGTAAGCCGATTCATCGCATGGACCGCCAAGCCGCGACTGAGCAGATCCGTTCGGTGTGCAATACGATTGCGCGCGAACTGATGAAGGTGCATCCCGCCGTGCCTGCCTTGAAGGATGAGGAGACGCAGAAGGTTCTCTACGAGACACTCTACGAACTGACGAAGAACGTGGAGACGATCAAGAAGAAGCTGAACAAGTTGCAGGCGTCAGACGATACCAAGGTTCTCTGATCGCATAGCTTCCATTCTCATTGTGTGAAAGCGGATGGAGTTCTAATCTGCCCGCATCGCATGAAAACTTCCTTCCTTCTACTCTTGCTGGCCGTGTCTCTTTGCGGTGGTTTCAATGGCAAGGCGGCAGAGGGTGATAAAGCCGTCGCCATGCTCACCGAGGCTGAGAAGAAGATCCGGGCCGGTGATGTGAAAGGCGGAATGGAACTGGCAGATCAGGCGGTAAAGCTGGATCCTAAAAATCTTGATTCGTTATATGTGCGAGGGCGTTTGGCAGAGTGGACTAAGCAGTATGATAGGGCGCTGACCGACTATTCTGAGCTTATCAAACAGGGTAAACGGACAACTGAACTTTATCAAAAACGTGGGGAGATCAATTTGCGTCTCGGCAATTTCAAGGAATCGGTGGCGGACTTTGACGAGTATCTCAAACGTGTTCCGTCGCAAGTTCCACAGCATTGGCAGCGTGGCATCTCGCATTATTACGCAGGCATGTATGCGGAGGGGGCGAAGCAGTTTGAGGATCATCGCACGGTGAATCCGAACGACGTTGAGAACTCGGTGTTCCACTACATCTGTCTGGTGAAGGCGAAAGACAAGGCGACGGCGTTGAAGGAGTTCATTCCCACAGCAGGGGATGGTCGCGTGCCCATGATGCAGATCCATGCGCTGTATTCAGGAAAGGGCACGGTGGAAGAGGTTTTGAAGTCTTGTCAGGTGGGGAATCCCGGGCCGATAGAGTTAAAAGGACGGTTTTTCTACGCTCATTTGTATATCGGTCTCTGGTATGAGTCGGAGGGCAAGGCGAAGGAAGCGCGTGAGCATATCTTCAAAGCCGCTGGCGAATATGGTGTGGAGGGTTACATGGGGGACGTGGCAAGGGCGCATGCGGCGGTGTTCAAGAAACAGGACGGCCTTAAAAAGCCGTAAGCTCCAAATCCCAAGTTTAAAGCTCAAAAGAAGCTCCAAAGCTCAAGTTTCAATGCGGTGATGAGAAGCGGCTTCTGGTTTGATTTAAGTTTCTCCGCTGTTTGCCCCTCATTTTGAGCTTTGAGCTTTGAACTTTGAGCTTCATCCCCCTAACTTCCCCTTCGTCACATGAAGACCTCAGACATCCGCTGCACCAGTGCCACGCTGTACTATCTCCCGGTTTACACCCGTGTACCTTTGAAGTTCGGCACCGAAACGGTCACATACGTTACCTGTGCCCGCGTCAAAGCGACCGTGCAAGATCGCTCAGGCAAAACAGCGGAAGGCTGGGGCGAGACGCCGTTGAGCGTGACGTGGGTGTGGCCTAGTACGCTGCCATATGAGACGCGGCATGTGGCGTTGAAGAAGTTCACGGAATTGCTTGGCAAAGAATTGGTGAAGTATGCGGAGCCGGGACATCCCATTGAACTGAGCAATGATTTTCAGGAACATGTGCTGCCGCGCTTGTTGCAGGAGTTCAATGCCACGCGGGCGAGTGAAGAACCGATGCCTTGGCTGGCGGCGCTCGTGTGCTTCTCGCTGTATGATATCGCGCTGCACGATGCTTATGGCAATCTGCTCGGCCTGCCGGTGTATGAGACGTATGGCCCCGCGCACATGAACCGCACGCTGGAGCAATTGCTCACGCCAGCGGTGGATACGAAGGTTTCATTCAAGGGATTGTATCCCCAAGATTTCTTCGCGAAGCAGCGTCCGGATAAATTGCCAGCGTGGCATCTGGTGGGTGGATTGGATCTGCTCACGGATGCGGATCGCAAAGGCACGGAGCCGAACGATGGTTATCCGGTCGTCTTGACGGAATGGATCAAGCGTGATGGCCTGAAATGCCTGAAGATCAAGCTCAAGGGCAATGATGCCGCGTGGGATTACGCGCGCACGGTGGCCATCGGCAAGATCGCGGTGGAACTGGGCGTGGACTGGCTCACGGCCGACTTCAACTGCACCGTCCTCGATCCCAAGTACGTGAACGACATCCTCGACCGTCTGCGCGATGAGCACCCGCGTTATTACGGCATGATCCTTTATGTGGAGCAGCCGTTCCCGTATGAGCTGGAGAAAGATCGTATCGACACGCACAGCCTTTCCGCCCGCAAGCCGCTCTTCCTCGATGAGAGCGCACATGACTGGAAGCATGTGAAACTCGGTCGTGAACTCGGCTGGACGGGTGTCGCGCTCAAGACGTGCAAGACGCAGAGCGGAGCCATCCTCAGTGCGTGTTGGGCCAAGGCGCATGGCATGACATTGATGGTGCAGGACTTGACGAATCCCATGCTTGCGCAAATCCCCCATGTGCAACTCGCGGCCTTCGTGGGCACCATCATGGGCGTGGAGACGAATGCGATGCAGTTTTATCCGGAGGCGTCCTCTATCGAAGCGAAGGTGCATCCGGGCATCTATCAGCGGCGCAATGGTGGAGTGGATCTGTCCACGATCAAGGGGAGTGGGTTTGGGTATCGGTTGAGTGAGATTCAGCGGGAGTTGCCTGCGCCTGCGGTGACGTTTTGATTTAGCTGCCGAGGTGAGGAGGCAGAGCTAACCAAATCAATCAGCTTTCTTGTGCGCAAACGGGGCGAGGCGTCAAGCCGCCTCGGGCGGAAAGCGGAGTCAAGCCTCCGCACTCCAAATGAGTCAGAGGCTCCTCATCCCGCGTGCGGGACTGCTACGCTTGAGGAATTTTCTTCAGCGTCCCCGCCTTCACCAGCCAGCGCTGGATATCCCGCCCCAGTTCCTGCGGCCAGTTCTCTTCGGTGCAGGTCATGAAGACCTGGCCGCGGGCGTGATTGGTGCGTTCCAGCAAGGGCAGGAACCCGCTGCGGCGGGTGATGTCGAGTTCGCCCATCACATCATCGATGAGCAGGATTGGGGGCGTGCCGTGGATGCCGGTGAGGTATTCGGCTTGCGCCATTTTCAGCGCGATGGAGAGGGAGCGCTTCTGGCCTTCACTGCCGAATTGCGCGGCGGATTTGTCGTTCAACGTGAGATTCAGTTCATCGCGGTGCGGGCCGATCATGGTGGTGCGATAAGTCTTTTCGCGGCCGCGTGATTGCGCGAGTTCGATGGCGAAATCTTTTTTCACGCTCGGTTGATATTCGAGCTTCAGATCTTCCGCATCGTTCGAGATGCGACGATAGGCCAACCGTGCGAGAGCCGAGAGACGCGGGGCCAGTTCTTTGCGCTGGGCGATGAGGCGATTGCCCAGTGCGATGAGTTCCGTGGAGAAGCTTTCCAGCGCCGCTTCGTCTTGCTTGTGCGATTTCAACAGGGCGTTACGCGAGCGCAACGCTTTCGTGTAACGCTGGAGCATGGTGAGGTAGCCGCTCTGGGTCTGCGCGAGGAGGAGATCGAGGAAGCGGCGGCGGATGCGGGCGGTGCCTTTCACGAGTTGCAGATCCTCGGTGCAGAACACCACGGTGCTCACGGTGCCGTAATAATCCGCGAGCTTCTTCACGGCCTGGCCATCGAGGCTGAGTTTCTTTTCTTTCAGCGACCAATACATCTTCAACTCATGCTCGGCTTGACTGACCACTTTCCCGCCGACGAACCAGCCGGTCTGACCGTGCCGAACCATTTGCGCACCACCGACTCCGCGAAAGGAACGTAACGTGGAGAGGAGGTAAATAGCCTCGAGAATACTGGTCTTTCCCTGCGCATTGCCGCCTAAAAGCAGATGGAAGCCCGGGCCGAAATCAACGTCCAGCCGGGCGTAGTTGCGAAAATCGCGCAATCTCAAATGAGCCAGTTGCACAGTATCCAAATAATCTAAGGCCTCCTAACGAGGAAGCGAATGGCGGGGAGTATTGCGTCGGGAGGGCCGGGCAGCAAATGGATTGTCTCAGACCGGGTGGCGACGATTTTCAAGTTGATTGCGAAGGAGTCTTTTCTAGACTGTTAGAGCAGCAGCACCCACAAACTCAGGAGCATCACTCATGCGCATCTCTCTCTATCTGGCACTTATCATGGCGGTTTGCAGCGGCCTGTTGGCGGCCCCGGTGGAGCTCACGATGGCGGATGGCACGACGATCCAGGCGGAGGCCGTGATGAACCAAGGCGGAGCGGTGACGTTCCGGACGGGGAACCGTACCTTTCGGGTGCCGGGCGGAGACAAAGGTTTCACACCGGAAAGTATTGTCTGGCTGAAAAAGCATCCGACGACGGCAAGCATTCCTTTCCTTGGGTCCACAACAGTGCAGCCGAAAGGTTATCAACCGAACACTTACATGGACCTGAAGGCGGCTCATGAGCATGGACTTATAGAGCTTGGGCTGTTGAGCAATGGGACGAATGTGAGCCTGACGGTGGCACGGACGGGATTGATGCCGGAGATGAAACTGGCTTTGAGCCTTTCGCGTGCGTGGCTGGTGCGGCCAAAGAACGGCGCGGATGCGGTGTATCTACTGCGGAGGGAGGGACAGCGGATCTCGGCGGCTGACGGACTCAAACCGGGTTCCGCGCCTGTGAACGTGGCGTATCTGGTGGCGTTGGAGCGGGACAAGCCGGTGCCGAAGACGGGCGACCCTTTTGGGCTGGAAGAGCCGGAGCCGTTGGTCAGCTACCTGACGGCGATCAGCTCTCTGACGGGGCCGGTGGGAAGTCTGGCGCTGATCATGCATTTCAATCCGGGGAAGACATGGGAAGAGTGGTCCAAGACCGGACCGGCAGGCTACAAACCGGAGAACTGGTACAGTGCGTCCAACCTGCTGCTGTATGCCCAGACGCGGGTGGCGGCGTACAAGAGCACGATCGGTGAGGGGGCGGCGGCTTTTGAAGGCAAGTGGGTGCCGGCAACGGCAGAGGAGATCGAGGCAGCGGTGGAGGATGTGATGGCGGAAAGGAGGGCGTTGCGGGCGATCGTGAACAATCAAGGAACACCGGCAGAGATCGAGGCGGCGAAGGCGGTGCAGGAATCCGACATGAAGAGGGAGTTGATGGGCAAGTTCAAACCGGCGGAGGATCCGCTCTACTTTTATCATGACCGGCACTGGTGCAATCTGGTCCCGGGATTACAGCCGCCCGTCGGTATTGAGGGCGATCCGATGGGGCTGACCCGGGTGGTGACGCAAGGCCGCTGGTCATGGGACGGCTTTCAGTTGCGACAGGAAAGAAACCAGCGGGGATCCGGCTCCTTGGGAGGGATTGATATAGGCTGCGTGGCGGCGAACGGAGTCGCCTTGCTGCAATCCGGTGACTACAGCAATTTCCGAGGAGGCTTCAAGCGCAGCGGGGCGGCAGCAACGGTCACCACCGCGATGACGAAGCTGGTGGCACCAGCAGCTCCCGTTGCAGCACCATCCGCACCGGTCAAACCCGCTGTCACTACGCCAGCGACAGCGGCTGTACCGGTGGCTCCTGCCGTGCGGCGTGAGATGTCCTTGCTGGAGGCTTTCCAGAACGGTTTGCTGACGGTGCGGGTCAACGGTTCCGAGGCGGAGTTGCAGCGGACGCCGAAGGCGGGTTTCGCGCCCTTGAATGTAGTGTGCTACCGGGCGGTGGCGGTGACGCTGGAGGGGGGCACTGGGGCCGAGGTTTTCCTGCCGCCGGGCCGGAAAGTTGCCGTGCCGCCCTCCGATCCGAGGCGTTTCTCCACCGTCATCAATCTGGGTGCCGGTGCCCAGACGGCGAAGCTGGCGAGCAAGTTGGAGGAGGCGGATGCGCTGACGCAATTCATCCTGGCCTCCGGGCATTTGCAAAGCCAGCATCGTGACCTGCTCTTGCAGGTGAAGAATAAAGAAGACTCGGCCGTGCTAAAGCGGTTGCGGGCGGCGTCGGAGAACTTGCAGCAGATCACGGGGGGAAATCCAGAAGCATGGCTGGCCGGGAACTGGGTGGCCGCTACGACGACTGAAGCGGAAAAATCCTTTTATGAGCTGAAGGATCGCGAGATCGAGGAGAAGATGCTGGCCAACGCATCTCAATTCACGCCGGAGAGATACGATCAGCAGTTGACCATGAGCAAGGAATTCGTGCGGCAACAGTGGACGCTGGGCGTGCGCGGGATACAACGGAGCACCTCCGCCGTGTTCACGCCTGAGGGCGGCTTCGCCAACCTGCCTAACATAGGGCAGGCGAAAGGAGTTTGGTGGTGGTGGGATGGCCGTTACGTCCGGTTTGACCGCAAAACGGAAAAGCAGGAGGCGGTGGAAATTTCATCTTCAGGCATACTTTGCAATGACTACCTGCGACCGGTGATTTTCCTGAAAAAGGCAGGCACTCCCTGAGCGGGGCTGTTATCTGATGGGGCTGGTATCCGGGCTTGCCGGGGGGCTTCGCGACCGGGCATCTTACGGGTGGATTTTGATGCCATGTTGATTTTAGCGATAGAGACTTCCTGTGATGAGACGAGTGCGGCGGTGGTGGGGGATGATGTCATCCTGGCCACGGTGGTGTCATCGCAGATCAAGTTGCATGAGGAGTATGGTGGGGTGGTGCCGGAACTGGCGACGCGGGAGCATCTGCGGAATCTGACGCCAGTGGTGAATGAGGCGTTGGCGAAGGCGGGGGTTAAGGCGGAAGAGTTGACGGCGATCGGGGCGACGCAGGGGCCGGGGTTGCCGAATGCGTTGATGATCGGGTTTCGGGCAGCGGAGGCGATGGCGTGGTCGTTAGGGTTGCCGTTGATCGGGGTGAATCATCATGAGGCGCATCTGTATTCGCCGTGGATTGCGGCCGAAGGTCGGCCTCCCAATGGGGGGGGAATCGAGGACGATCACGATGGGAAGGGGGGGCACCCCTCACCCCGGCCCTCTCCTCTCCGAGGGGCGAGGGAGATGGATGCTTTAGTGGATGGTGGCGCCTTAGGACTATCGAGGGCTCGTTTTGATCTGTTTCAGCCTAATGTGTCTTTGATCGTCAGTGGGGGGCATACGATGTTGGTGGATGTGCGGGGGGAGCTGGATCATCGGGTCTTGGGCGGGACGGTGGATGATGCGGCGGGGGAGTGTTTCGACAAGGTGGCGAAGTTGATCGGGTTGCCGTATCCGGGCGGGCCGCAGTTGGACCGGCTGGCGGCGAAGGGGAATCCGCTGGCATTCGTTTTTCCGCGTCCGATGATCCATGAGACGCATGATGATTTCAGTTTCAGTGGTTTGAAGACTTCGGTCCGGTATTTCTTGCGGGATAATCCGAGTGTCATCGCTTCGGAGGCTGGTATCGCGGATATTTGTGCGAGTGTGCAGGCGGCGATCGTGGAGGTGCTGGTGGCCAAGACCATCCGGGCGACGAAGCGGTTGAAATATCGTTGTGTGACGGCTTCTGGCGGGGTGACTTGCAACAGCGGATTGCGGGTGAAGCTGACGGAGGAGTGTGCGAAGCGGGGGTTCACACTCAGGCTGGCGGAAAGGCAGTTGTGCACGGATAACGCAGGGATGGTGGGTGTTTTGGCGGCGCGGAAGCTGGCTAAAGGGCAGGGATTTACGGAGTATGATGCGGATATTTTGCCGGCGGATGCGTTGGGGTGATGGCTTGATTTGGTTTCGTCAGCAAATCCTGTCACCCCTCACCCCGGCCCTCTCCCCTCCGAGGGGAGAGGGTGGAGAATGTCTTGGTCCCTTCTAGGGCTTCTGGCACGCGGTAGTTTGTCTTGAGCTGGGTAACTTTTAGGCTTCGTTTTTCGTCTGATATTACGTGGGCTTACGGAATAGTACGTATGCGTTAAATTGTCTTGGACAAGCACATGGAAAAGTTAAATATTTAGGCTTAGACAGCATGAAGTTGAGCAGAAAAATCGTGGCGTTAACGCTGGTCGGCACCTTTTCCGGGGTGGCGGCTGCGGCGGGTGTTTTGGATCTGTTGAAAAAGAAGGAGCCGGTGCAATACGCGGCTGCCACGACGACGGCCAAGGCGGCTTCAGCTCCGGGCAAAACTATTTCTTACGAGAAGGACGTCAAGCCCATCCTTGAGGAGTTTTGCTATGATTGCCATTCTGACGGGACAAAGAAGGGCGGGGTGGCACTGGATGAGCATGCGGATCTGGCCACCTTGATGAAGGACCGGAAGTTCTGGAACAGTGTGGCGGTGAACACCGAGCAGCGCCTGATGCCGCCGGAGAAGAAAGCCCAGCCGACCCAGGAGCAACGGGACATCATCTCAGCATGGGTGAAAAAAGAGGTGTTCAAAGCGGACCCGAAAAACCCTGATCCGGGCCGGGTGACGATCCGCCGTCTGAACCGCGTGGAGTATAACAACACGATCCGTGATCTGGTGGGAGTGGATTTTGATCCGGCGGATGATTTTCCGGCGGATGATACGGGCTACGGTTTCGATAATATCGGTGACGTGCTCTCGCTCTCGCCCATCATGCTGGAGAAGTACATGAAGGCGGCACAGAACATCTTGGACAAGGCCATCGTGGTGGGACTGCCGAAACCGCCGAGCACGCGCTATGGAGCGACGCGGTTGGCCGGCGGTACACCGCACGGGGAAGGGCGCATCCTGGTCTCCAACGGGGAGATGTTTTTCAATCACAAGTTTCCTGCGGATGGCGAGTATTACCTCTATGTGAAGGCTTACGGGCAGCAGGGCGGCCCGCAACCGGTGAAGATGGCGGTGCGGTACCTGGGGAAAGATTTGAAGCAGATCGATGTACGGGAAGTGGAGGACAATCCGGGCACGTTTGAAGTCAAGTTCGCCGCCAAGGCGGGTGATGGGCGCGTGGCAGTGGCGTTTCTGAATGATTACTATCTGGCCCCTCCGGCCAAGGACAAGGGTAAGAGGCGGCCGATCGATACGAATCTGATCGTCAATCATGTGGATGTGGCGGGGCCGATCAATACGACGAATCCGGTTTATCCGGACACGCACAACCAGATCTTCACGAAGAAGCCGAAGGGCACGGATGATCGTGTGGCAGTCGGTCGTGAACTGGTGGAGGCGTTTGCGACGCGGGCATTCCGTCGTCCGGTGACGGGCGGGGAGATGGACCGTTTGATGACGATCTTCAACCTGGCTGAGAAGAACAAGGAACCGTTCGAGATGTCGGTGAAATTGACGTTGCAGGCGGTGCTGGTGTCGCCGCACTTCCTGTTCCGTGGGGAGATCCAGCCGGAACCGGATAATCCGCAGAAGGCGCATCCGATCAATGAGTATGCGCTGGCTTCGCGCCTGTCGTATTTCCTGTGGAGCAGCATGCCGGACCGGGAGCTGTTCGATTATGCGCGGCGCGGGGAATTGCGGAGGAACCTGGCTTTCCAAGTGCAGCGCATGTTACGTGATAATAAGTCCAAGGCGCTGGTGGAGAACTTCGCGGGGCAATGGCTGATGTTGCGTAATCTGGACATTGTTTCGCCGGACCCGAAGACTTATCCGGACTGGGATGACAGCTTGAAGGGGTTGATGCGGAAGGAGACGGAGATGTTCTTCGAGTATATCATGCGCGAAGACCGGCCGTTGCTGGACTTCCTGACGGCGGATTACACGTTCGTGAACGAGAAGCTGGCGGACCATTACAATCTGGGCGGTGTGGTGGGTGACAAGTTCCAGAAGGTGTCGCTGGCGGGCACACAACGGTCCGGTGTGTTGACGCATGGCAGCATATTGACGATCACGTCGAATCCGACGCGCACCTCGCCGGTGAAGCGCGGTCTGTGGGTGCTGGAGAATCTATTGGCCACGCCGCCGCCGCCAGCTCCACCGGATGTGCCGGCGCTGGAGGATAACAAAGAAGCGGCCTCAGGCAGCTTGCGTGTGCGGTTGGAGAAGCATCGCGCGGATGCGGGTTGCGCTTCGTGCCATGCGCGCATGGACCCCTTGGGCTTTGGCTTGGAGAACTTTGACGGCATCGGCGGGTGGCGGGAGAAGGATGAGGGTTTCAAGATCGATCCTGCGGGCAAGCTGGTGAGCGGTGAGGCATTTGCCGGGCCGAATGAGTTGAACAAGATTTTGGCGAGCCAGAAGCGGGAGGAGTTCCTGCACTGCATGGCGGAGAAGATGTTGATCTATTCCTTGGGCCGCGGTCTGGAATGGTATGACAAGCCGACGCTCGAGCAGATCTCCACTGAAGTGAAGGTGGGGAATATGAAGTTCTCCGCGTTGATCATGGCGGTGGTGAAGAGTGTGCCGTTCCAGTTGCGCCGTGGGGATGGGGAGAGATAATTAGTTAGCTCGAGGACGACGACGAGAACGAGGACGATTAGGAGTGGGGGGGCACCCCTCATCCTCGGTCCTTCTCCCCTCCGAGGGGAGAAGGAAGATTAAGAGCGGACGTGGCAGTGAAATTTGTCCGTATATCGGCGGGTGAATATTGAATTAAGTTTTTGTTTCCATGGTCTAATGGAAGTAAAGTTGTAACAACAAAAGCACAGACGAAACATATGAACAAATCGTGGCAAATCCCGCGTCGTACCTTTCTAAAGGGTTTGGGCACCATGCTGGCGCTTCCTTCGCTCGAGGCGATGGTATCGCCAGTGGCAAACGCAGCTGAAGCCGTTGCTGGCGCAGCGGCGGGTGCGTTGCCACGACGTATGGCGTTCGTCTATATCCCGAACGGTGTGATCGGGGAGAACTGGTTCCCGCAGGGGACGGGGGCCAATTATCTGCTTTCGCCGACACTTGCACCGTTGAAGAATGTGAAGGATGACGTGCTGATCGTATCCGGTCTGAAGCATGACAAGGCCAAGGCGAATGGTGATGGCGCGGGCGATCATGCGCGGGCGAATGCGACGTTCCTCACAGGTGTGCAGGCGCGCAAGACGGCCGGTGCGGATATCCGCGTGGGTACGTCCGTGGACCAGATAGCGGCGATGAAGATCGGTCGCCAGACACGTTTCCCTTCGCTGGAGCTGAGCTGCGACAAGGCGCGTCAGGCCGGTTCGTGCGATTCCGGTTACAGTTGCGCGTATCAGTACAATCTTTCCTGGAAGACGGAGACGATGCCGATGGCACCGGAGAACGATCCGCGCCGCGTGTTCGAGCGTCTTTTCGGCGGCGGTTCGGCGAATGAGAACGCGCAGGCGCAGGCTCTCCGCAAGCAGTATGACAAGAGCATCCTGGATTTCGTGATGGAGGATGCCAAACGCCTGCAAGCGCAACTGGGCACGAACGACAAGCGCAAGGTGGACGAGTATCTGGCGGGTGTGCGCGAACTGGAATTGCAGATCGAGGCGTCTGAGAAATTCAACGCGAAGGAACTGGATTACAAGAAACCGACGGGCATCCCGAAGGAGAAGTCCAATCACTTCAAGCTGATGTATGACCTGATGACGCTGGCGTTCAAGACGGATACGACGCGCATCTCGACGTTCCTGATGGCGCATGACGGCAGCAACAGCCCGTTCCCGGAGATCGGCATCCCGGACGGTCATCACAATCTCTCCCATCATCAGAACGACAAGACGATGATCGAGAAGCTGAAACGGATCGATCATTTCCACATGCAGAATTTCGCCTACTTCATCCAGAAGCTGAAGGACACGAAGGAGGCGGACGGCACGCCGTTGCTGGACAACTGCATGGTGGTGCTGGGCAGCGGCATCGGCGATGGCAACCGCCATACACATCATGATCTGCCGGTGGTCATCGCGGGCAAGGGCGGCGGGACGATCAAGACGGGCCGCCACCTGAAACTGCCGGAGCAGGTGCCGATGACGAACCTGTATCTCTCCATGCTGGATCGCATGGGGGTGACGGGCATCCCGCGCCTGGGTGATAGCACGGGGCGGTTCCAGTATCTGGGCTAATCAAGCCGCAGTAGAATCACGAGAAAGGCCGGACGAGAAATCGTCCGGCCTTTTGCTTTTAGCCACGGATGAAACACGGAATCACACAGATGAGAGGGAGCGAGGCTTGGATGGTCTGAAATGCAAGAGCGCGCCCGAGTGGTGGTGAGGCCCGGGCGCGCTTGGTTGTCTGCGAGGACAAGCAGAAATCACTGCTTCTTTTGCTGGGAGAGGTAGCTGTAGATGAGGCAGCGGTAGCTGGGCAGGTGATTGGAGAACAGGGCACCGAGGCCTTCGATGTCGTTGCGCCAGTCGCGGTGGAGTTCGCAGGCTACGCCGAACCAAGTCATCAACTGGGCACCGGCGGCCTGCATGCGGAACCAGGCGGCATCGCGGGTGGTCTGGTTGAAGGTGCCGGAGGCGTCGGTCACGACGAAAACTTCATAGCCTTCTTCCAAGGCGGAAAGGGCGGGGAAGGCGACGCAGACCTCGGTGACGATGCCCGCGATGAGGAGTTGTTTTTTGCCGGTGGCTTTGACGGCCTTCACGAAATCGGGGTTGTCCCAGGCATTGATGTTGCCGGGGCGGGCGATGTAGGGGGCATCGGGAAAGAGTTCCTTGAGTTCAGGGACGAGGGGGCCGTTGGGGCCGTCTTCAAAGCTGGTGGTGAGGATGGTGGGGAGCTTGAAGTATTTGGCAGCATCGGCCAGCGCGAGGACGTTGTTCTTGAAATCATCCGGCGAGAAATCATGGACGAGGTTGGTGAGGCCGGTCTGATGATCCACGAGCAGGACGGCGACATTGTTTTTATCGAGGCGGTTGTATTTGAAGTTACTCATAAGGCTTTGGGTTAAGGGTTGGGCGGCGCAGTCGAATCGCCGGCTTTTTGTGCTCATAATCTAGCCTAGATGAGGGCAAGCGGTGAAATGCTTAGTTGCTTGGCTTAGCATGCGTGCAAGGTATGCTCGTGGCATGGAACTGCGGCATTTGCGTTATTTCGTGGCGGTGGCCCGGGAGGAGAACATCACACTGGCAGCGGCCCGGCTGCATGTCTCCCAACCAGCATTGAGCCGCCAGATACGCGATCTGGAGTGTGAACTGGGTGTCGAGCTGTTCGTGCATGGGGCCAAGGCGATCCGGCTCACGGAGGCGGGGCGGATCTTTCTGAATGAGGCGAATGCCGTGCTGCAAAGGGCGGAGGACGCGATCGCAGTGGCGAAGTCCGTGGCCAACGGTAGCAAGGGCGTGATCCAGGTGGGCTATGCGCCCTCGCTGATGGTCGAGATATTGCCGCTGACGTTGCGCCGGTTCCAGCAGACGAACCCCGGAGTGCGGGTGCAGTTGCACGATCTCTCCACGCAGGGGATGCTGGAGGGGCTGAAGGAGGGGCGGTTGCACGCGGCGCTAATGATCCGGACGGAAGTGAAAGCGCGGCGGGGTATCCAATTTGAAGAGCTAGGGCGACTGGCGATCTGCGTGGCGGCGCATCCCGAGCATCCATTGGCGCGGCGGCGGCGAATCGGTCCGGCACAGGTGGCGCAGGAGCGGTTGGTGGCGTACACGGCGGCAGATTATCCGGAGTATCATGCGTGGCTGGCGGACTTGTTCGCGCCTTTGAAGATGCGGCCGGTCATCAGCGAGGAGCATGACAGTTCGACGAGTTTGATCGCCTCGGTGGAGGCGGGTCATGGAGTGGCGCTGGTGCAGCAGGGGTTCGAGTGTTTGACGGGACCGCGACTCAAGGTGCGGCCGATCAGCCCGGCGCCGGCACCGTTTGTGATCGGAATCGCTTATTGCGAGGAGGTGGCGAAGGGAGCGGTGATGAAGTTTGTGGAGGTGGCGAGGGAGGTGGGTGGGAGTTTGGTCAGCGGGAAGGGGTTTTAGGAACCCACGTCAGACTGCTGCTATCGGGCGTGTAAATGGTGAGAGACCAGTGTCCAGCGACTCTGGGGTGCGAAAGGACGATGATGGTCTCTGGGGTGGGATGATGGCGGCGCTTGGAAAAGTAAAACTTAAGCGGTTTAAATTCCTCGGCTTTGAGGTCAGTAGGAGCTTTGAATTCTTTCAGTTTCCATTCCATGAAATTCAGTTCCTCGGAGATTTCCCGGTTAATGGTCGCACGGGGTAAGATTTTTCCAGAAAGGGTAGCGCGGGCGAAGGTGGCGATCTCAGCGAACATGGCCGGTTTGGCGTGGAACTCGATTTCCAAAGGATGACCGGCATACATGGCTTTGCCTTTCCAGAAATCTTCCTTTTCCTGAACGAGCTGGCCGAGGCCTTCGACAGTGCGTGGTGGAGCGAGTTGCGGGGTGTTGGGTTTAATCTCGGTTCTGGCTTTGAGGGTGATGGGGTATTTATTGGATCCCGACTTGGGGAGATGAATTACGAGGTCGTATTCGGCTTCGATGGAGTTGGTGCTGGCGTTCAGAAAGCGGATCTCTTTCAGATCCACCCAATTGTGTTCGGCGAGAAAGTAAAACGAGCCTTCGTAATCTGAGCCGGGTTTGAAACGTTTGTTGGCCAGTTTGGCGGGATCGAGTGAAGGCAGGGGAATGTGTTCGAGTTGGATTTCTGGCTCCAATTGCTTCGCGGAATCTGGGTCGAGGAAGGTGAGAGGCTCCGTCTCGATAACAATGCTGACCTGTCCTTGGTATTCCGAGCTGCGATAGGTGGAGAGAATGGCGCGTTCGGCCTTGGGCGGGGTTTGGAAAAAGCTGTTGGTTGGCACGGGTGAGGTTTCTTTGGTTTGAGCGGAGGCACTCCATAGGTCAATCACGAGAAACGTGATGAGAGTAAGGAGCCAGTGCATGGAGGCAGGATGACAGGAGAAATGTTTAACGTCCAATGTTCAGATAGGGATGAACATCAAGTGTTGGGTGAAATGCTGAGGTGTATTATTTAGAGCCTGTATCAAAATGACATTTTGCCGGTGAATCTTTTATTCAATCCCGCTGCAAACTGCGTGCAACCTGCGAGGAAACCTCATTTTGATACGCGCTCTTAGTTAATGGAGAAGTAGAAGGGGTTGGTTTTTATAGTTCCAAGTTATCGCAGTTTATTCTCGAAAGTTTCGAGAAAAAGTTAGGGACCGGGTGGAACCGGTCCTTACCGGATTGGTTAGAGCCTCGTTCCTCGGCTGAGGAAGGAGCGGCCGGGTGATCCCGCATGCGGGACTGCCCACCTCTAGTTAGTTCCGCCTCATCACTTCGGCGGCTACGATTGGAGAGGGGAAAGAACAAGGCCAGCTTGCGCTGGCCTTTTGAAAAGAGAGTTGAAGGTGACTGAACGGTTTTACTTGTTCAGGCCTTTGACGAATTTCTCCAAGCGGTCCAAGCCCTTCTCGATGTTGGCGAGGCTGGTGGCGTAGCTGATGCGGAGGTAGTCGTCGGCGCCGAAGGCGATGCCGGGGACGGCGGCGACTTTTTCCTGTTCGAGCAAACGGGCGCAGAAGTCGGCGGATTTGAGGCCGACCTTGGAGATGTTCGGGAAGAGGTAGAACGCGCCCTTGGAGTTCACGCAAGAAATTCCAGGGATGCTGTTGAGCTTCTGCCAGGCGTAGGTGCGGCGCTTCGCGTATTCGGCGAGCCACTTGGGCAAGTGATCTTGCGGTCCGGTGAGCGCGGCCACGCCGCCTTTTTGGGCGAAGGAGGTCGGGTTGCTGGTGCTGTGGCTCTGGATGGCATCGATGGCCTTGGCGATCGGTTCCGGAGCGGCGAGGAAGCCCAAGCGCCAACCGGTCATGGACCAAGCCTTAGCGAAGCCGTGGACGACAATGGTGTGGTCGTAGTGGGCCTGCGAGAAGCTGGCGACGGACTTGTGCACGGCTCCATCGTAGAGGAGATGCTCGTAGATTTCATCGCTCATGATGAGGACGCCTTTTTCCACGCAGATGTCACCGAGGGCTTTCACCTCTTCCGGCGTGTAAACGCTGCCGGTGGGGTTGCTCGGGGTGGTGAGGATGAAGAGGCGGGTGCGCGGGGTGATGGCGGCGCGGAGTTGCGCGGGCGTCACCTTGAACTCGGTCTTGTCGGACGTGCTGATGATGACGGGGGTCGCGCCGGCGAGCTTAGCCATCTCGGGATAGCTGAGCCAGTAGGGGGCGGGGATGATGACTTCATCTCCCTCTTCGCAGGTGGCCAGAATGACGTTGTAGCAGGAGTGTTTGCCGCCGCAACTCACGATGACTTGTGAGGGCTTGTAGGTGAGGCCGTTCTCGCGCTGGAACTTGTCGGCGATGGCCTGGCGGAGCTCGGGGATGCCGCTGCTGGGGGTGTACTTGGTGAAGCCATCAGCAAGGGCCTTGGAGCAGGCGTCCTTGATGTGTTGCGGGGTGTCAAAGTCGGGTTCACCGGCGCCGAAACCGACGACGTCTTCACCGGCAGCCTTCATGGCCTTGGCCTTGGAATCAATGGCCAAGGTCAAAGATGGCGACAGGGACGCGGCACGCTTCGAGATATGATAGTTCATAACAAAATCGAGTCGGGAAGGATTAGCGAGCGGGGGGCTGCGGGCAAGAACGAATTAGCCAGGGCGGGTTGCACCCGCGGGCCCATTATGGGAAACGTCGAACACCCAACTTCGAATCTCGAAAGGCGGCTGGTTATTGGGCGGCTTTCAGACGGTAGAAGGCTTTGGGTTCCTTAGGTGGTTCCAAGATGGTGATGGCGGTCCAGTTCGAAAGGTCGGTGGATTTCTCGATGGTGACGCTATTCTGGCTGGAAACTTGGAGGGCACCTTCGGGGATTTGAACGGCATCTTCGGCGAAGTAGTAGGTGATGTATTGGATGGGGGGTGTGCCTTCCACGGTATACGGTTGGATGTTCAGTGTGACGGGACCAGCGATGAAGAAGTTGAGATGAGCTTCATGGGAGGCGGTCAGATTAATCTGAGGCGAGATGATGCCTCCACTGGATGTCACGGTAGCATTGATAGATGGGCGCTGGCTTGTCCGAAAAATATCGACGATACGCAAAGTTTTTCCGGCAGGAACAGAAATACTCAAGCCTTCAGTGATGTCATACGTCTTGGTGATCAAGCCGTTGGCGGGAAATGTTTGATAGAAGACGGCACCGCTGCCTGGAGAGTTGGTGCCCTTGAATTCAAATACGGCAGGACCTTGAACGGTCACTACTTGGGTTGCGGGCTGAACATCGGTGGTCAACTGGAGCGTGACACTGTCTTTGGTCAGGTAACAGCCATACTGAGGCACGACGTAGTGCATGCGGATGGCCTGATTGGCTGGCACATTGATGACGTGATTGGTTTCGACATCCGGTGGGAATACCACGGTGACAGTCTCACCATAAGCAGGTAACTGAAGAATCAGGGTGAGCAAAATCAGCTTCCACATGAAGCCGACGAACTTGAGTGGCGAATGTGTCGTGTTTGGCATGGCGATATGGGCGTTAAATGAGTCCCTGTTCCACTCTTTTGAACAGAATGGTGAACGATTAGTCGAGCAAATCCTTGCAGTGTTTATGGGACAAAGTCTTTTAGATCACTGTGCTGCTTTCAGACGGTAAAAGGCCTTGGCATCCTTGGGGGCGGGGACAACGCCAACCGTGGACCAGTTCGAAAGATCGGTGGATTTTTCAATGGTGATATTCGATTGGCTGGAAACTTGGATGGCGCCTGCGGGGAGCTGGATAACATCTTCGGTGAAGTAATAGGTGAGGTAACGGGTGGAGTCGCCAGAGCTGGTCACGGAAAAGGTCACGGGGCCGGTGACGAAGAACGGAAGATGTGCGCCAAATTCAGTGGACAGGTTTCCTTGAGGTGAGGTGACGCCCTCTGTGTTCTTGAGCACGTAGGAGAGAATTGGGGCCGAGGAGCTGTCTATAATCCGAAGGGTCTTGCCTGCGGGGACCAAGATATCAAGGCCCGCAGAGGCCAGATAGGTTTTGGTCACCAAACCTTCGGACGGCAGAATCTGATAGGTTAGGGTGCCTGTGGAGGTTGTGTTGGTGGCTTTCCATTCAAAGGTCAGCGGACCTTGGACGGTGAGGATGTTCCGATCAGCATAGATGTAGGGGAAAAAGGAGATGGTCGTTGCGTCTTTGGTCAGGTAACCGCCCCAGTTCGGCAGGTTGCAGTACAAACGGAGCGCTTGGTTTGCCGAGATGTTCAGGACGAAGTTGGTGGTGGTTCCCGAAGGAAAAACGATAGTGGCGGACTGGCCGTGAAGAGAGTTTTGCAGAAGACTGGCCAGAAGCAGAAGCCCGATAAATACGCGAATGAAGCGACCGGAGGTTTGCATAGTGTATCTCGTTGGATGTGTTGACATTCCTGTCCTTCCTGATTCGCAAATTTCCGCAGGGAAGTCGAGCAAATCCGGGCTGGAAAGAGCAGGAAGCGAACGTGGGTCAACCCATCCGGCCGGTGAGGCGATTGAGGGCTTCTTCGAGCTGGGAAATCTTCACCGGCTTCACCAGATGTTCACTAAAACCGGCCACGAAACATTTACGGATGTCTTCATCCATGCCGTAGCCGCTCAGGGCGATGCCGCGGAGGGAGGGACAGCGAACGGCGAGTTGCGACATGAGTTCGTAGCCGGTGCCATCGGGCAGGCCGAGGTCGCTGACGAGGATATCGAACTCCTGCTTGTTGACGTGCTGGAGAGCAGTGGTGACATCCTTCGCAACTTCCACACTGTAACCACGGCGAGTGAGCAAGGTATGGAGGGAGACGGCCGTATCCGTGTGATCTTCGACGAGCAGGATGCGCCACGGCTGGCTGACAGTGGCCGAGGGCGGCGAGAGGACAGAAGGCTTCAGTGCAACGGGGTTGGTTTCGAACGCAGATTTATCGGCGTTTTGCAGTGGCAGTGACAGGGTGAAGGTGCTGCCCAAGCCCGGTCCCAGACTGTTGGCAGTGAGGGTGCCAAGATGTGATTCCGCAATGGCACGGCTGATGGCAAGACCGAGGCCAAGGCCGCCGAACTGGCGGGTAATCTGGCGATCGCCTTGTTCGAAGGCTTTGAAGAGACGTTGCAAATGGGAGGATTCGATGCCCTTGCCGGTGTCTTCCACCTCGATGGTCAGTTGCGGGAGTTCGGCAGATTCATGGATGCGCGTGCGGATGGTGATGGACCCGCCAGCAGGGGTGAACTTGATGGAGTTCTTCAGCAAGTTCCAAAGGATCTGCGTGATGCGGGCGCCATCGACGAGGATCATCCGCTCAGGCTCGGTGATGTCGCGGACTAGGTTGAGATCGCGCGCCTTGAGTTCGGGCAGGCAGGTCTTGATGGCGTCTTCGATTACTTCGCCCAATGGAACGGGCGTGAGATGAAGCTCGAGCTTGCCCTGGCTGATGCGTGTGAGGTCGAGCAGGTCATCGATGAGGCGGGATTCCAGTTCGACGTTGCGACGCATGGTCTCGAGATCGCGCGTGATCTTCTTCGGGAGCGAAGAGGCGTTTGTGCAGAGATCGGAGAGCAGGGCGAGAACGGGCGTCAGCGGAGTGCGCAGTTCGTGACTGAGCGCGGCGAGGAAATGGTCTTTCGCGTGGTTGGCCTGTTCCGCAGCAGCGCGGGCTTGTTGCTCGGCTTGGTAAGCGGTGGCGGTATCCATCGCGGCAGCGGTTTGGGCGGCGATGCCGACGATGATCTTTTCATCGCGTTCAGTGAAGACACCTGCCTCTGAGTGACCGAAAAACAATCCGCCCAAGACAGTTCCAGAGCGCGAGATGACAGGCACGGCAAGGTAGCTGACCACGGGCAGATGGCCAGCGGGCATGCCGTGATGCGGGGCGTTATGGCCGAAGCGCAGGTCTTGCCGCACATCGTCACGACGGATCACTCCCTCGCCGCGAAAGGTAGGACCGAACAAGCCGGTGGCGCGTGGCATCGGGAATTTGGAAAAGGCTTCGCGAGGAACGCCAGACAGGGCGTAGAGCATGTAGGAGCCGCCTTTGTCATCGAGCACATTGTAGAAGAAGGCACCGAATTGCGCACGTGTGACCTTGGTGCCGGCATCGGTGATGAGCTGGACGATCTTGCTGATGTCGAGCTCGGTGGCGAGGGCGCGGGCGACGCTGTTAAGCTGCTCGGTGATGGCGTATTCCTCGCGCAAGGCTTCCTCGACGTTCTTGCGCTCGGTGATGTCCTGCACGATGCCGATCATGCCGGTGATGGAACCATCAGCGGCATAAACACCCTGGCCATTGGCGGCGACCCAGCAATTCTCGCCGGAAGGGCGACGCACGCGGTACTCGATGCGATAGGCGGAGTGCGTGGCCAGCGCGCGTTCCACAGCGATTCGGGCGCGTTCGCGATCGTCGACGTGGAGGTAATCGCGGAGCTTGGTCCAAGAAATGGTAGTGCCTGGCTTGAGACCGAAAATCTCCAGACCACGAGCGCCGAAGACGACTTCGTCTGTGTGGGTGCTCCAGGACCAATCACCCAGTTCACCGGCGGCCAGGGCGAGGTTCAGATGCGCTACAGCCTGTTTGCGGCGGGTGGCTTCTACGGCACGATTGGTGATGTCGTGAAAGCTCCAGACGCGGCCGACTTTTTCGCCGTTCACGAGTTGCCATTTCGAGTAGCGTTCTACCACGCGGCCGTCATTGAACTCGATGATGTCAAATGTCTCCGGAGGCCAGACGGTGTAAATCTCCTCGATGCGTTCGAGAAAAGGGATGGGATGCTTCACCATGCTGGCGGCGAGCTTGCGCAGTTCAGCACGGTTTTCAGTGACGAACATTTCCCGGGTCACGCCCCAGAGTTTCAGGGCGTTTTCGTTGAACCAGGTTACGATGCCTTTCTCGTTGGTGACGATGATGGCATCCGTAGTTGCTTCGAGGGTGGCCTGCAGGAGAGAAAGAGAATGAGCCAAGGCGGCAGCATCAGTTGCGGCAGCCGGTTGGAGAGTCGAGTCTTTCTCAGAGTTTCCCAAGCGTGTGCTCCTGAGGATGGATTGAACCGGCAAAGCATTGGCAGGGGCAGTGCTTCTGCTGGAACCCTGCGTGTGCGGAGTGGCGATTCATGTGGGTGATGGTCTATGAGAAGACCCGTCGAATATAAATCTTTTTCAGTCAGCCGCAAACAAACATTCGTGCCGGGAGTGGCACAGGCTCAATAAACCAGCAGATCAATGAGCTTCTGACCGGTGGCGGTCAATTCCCACTGGTTGCCCTTTTTGCTGACCAGTCTGCGGCAGGGGTGTTTCGCTTGTTCTTCGGCATTCACACTCAGGAGCTGGATGCGCGCTTTGCCGGGGATCTCCATGGCAGAACGGGGGATGAGTTGGAAGGGCAGACCATTGTAGTTCAGGGCGATCTCGTATCCGGCGATACCGCTCTTCTCTGCCAGGGGATTGCGACGGACCAGACGGATGTAGCGCGCGAGCCACGGGAATTTATTGTCGCGCACCACGATCCGGCACAGTTCCCTTTGATTGCGTATATAGTTCAAAAAGCTGTAACGGGAACCGTCCTTGTGCTGTTCGCGCAAGACTTCCAGTGGATCGACGCCGATGAGGTTCTGACCGTTCCAATCACCGTGGTCGTTTCGCTGGCCGGGGAGATAGGACTTGTGCCATTCGGAAAAGCGATCGTTGACCATGAAGTTGATCTCAAAATGCAGGTGCGCGCGGTCTTTGGTGATGGCCTGACGCGTATTCGCCGTGCGGCCCATAAGGCCGATGACTTCACGCGACTTGACGGGCTGACCGATCTTCAAATCACTTCGGACAGAGGCTAGATGGGCGTAAAGCGTGTAAACTTCGAGTCCTTCGATGTTGTGCTTGAGGATGATGTAATTGCCGTAATTCGAGAGGGCGACTTTGCGGTTGATGTAGGCAACGGTGCCATCCGCTGCCGCCCAAACATCGTCAGTGGGTTCGCCTTTTTTGTCGCGGTTCAAAGGCAGGATGTCGATGCCTTCATGCATCTGCCAGCCTTCGGAGCGGACGCAACCGAAGGTGCCGCTGCGCCAATCGCGACCCGGTGTGGGTGCGAAATACTTGGTAACGCCTTCTGGATCGTAGATGGCCCGATTGGGCGAGGGCAAGATGAATGGCTGTGCGTTAAGCGATGCTGGCAACAGGATGAGTAAGGCGAGCAGCGTAGTGCGTACGACAGGTGGCATGTGTAAGGTCAAAGTGTAGGAGTTACGATGAGGCTTTGGCCCGGTCATTTATCATCAATATCTTTGATGAGGTTCTTTTTCCTGACTTCCACGATGATGTTGTTTAAGCCCAGAGCGATGCGTTCCGCCTCTTCGCGGGTGGCATCCGGGGTGAAGCGCAGCACGCCATCCTTGATCGGCTCATTGATGTAAGGAGCTGCTAAGAAGCGGAGCTTGTCCGTGGTGTCCCCGAAGAGGGCGGCGACGACTATCTGGCGGCCTTTGTAAGCGGTGGTCTGGTTTTCAAGCAACCACGTGCCGCGACGGTTGAATTCTAATTTCAGCACAAATCCGCCGATGTCATCCACTACGGAAGCCTTGGCCAAATTGATCTCATCCAAGAAAGCGATCTTATGGATGTCGATGGTCACCGGGTTGGCGCGATAGACTCGGACCTTGACGGTCCGCTCTGTGGCATCTGGTTCTTCTTGGAGATAAACACGCAGGAATGTTCGCTCCTTGCCTTTTTTATCCAGTACGGTCTTTTGTTCTTTGGGTGGCTTGTCCTTCGCATCCTTTTTGCTTTCGGAAGAGGAGGCGCAACCCGTCAGGACGATGGCCAAAGCCAGCGTCAAATAGATGTTGATACGTTTGCCATGAGTAAGCATAGTCTCGCCCTACAAATTCAGAACCGAATTAAAGATATGGGCAAACAGTATAACAAGACGATTAAACGGAAAAGAAGAGTTGCTTACGTGAAACGCCGCGCCGACAACGCCAAAGCGAAGTACGGCAGCAAGAAGGCCTAAGCCCAGCTTTTTCCCAGTCCAGCCACCACAAGCGATTGTGGTGGCTGTTTTCGTTTTCTTCAACCGGTAGATGTCCGGTTTTCTTAACTTCAGCGACACCTGTTTGTAACACATAGGTGCGAGCTTGGTGCTGACTTCTATGAAAAAAGTCATCATCCTGACAGCCGGATTCGGCGAGGGCCACAACGCGGCGGCCCGAAATATCCGCGACGCACTGGAGCACATCTCCGATGAGGTGAAGGTGGAGGTTCTCGATCTCTTCGAAACCAGCTACGGCTCCATCAATGAGATTGTCAAAAAAGCCTACCTCGGGCTGGTGCAGTATGCACCGGGGGTCTGGGGCGGCATCTATAACCTGCTGGATAACTCCGCGCTGCTGAACCGCAACCTCGGCGGCTTTGGCCGGTTGCGCGATGCTCTCGGCGACATCCTGCACGAGACGCAGCCGGACTGTGTCGTCTCCACCTATCCCGTTTACGCGCATGTCATACAGGAGTTGTTCAAGGATCACTCGCAGCGCAATTTCCGTTTCATCACCGTGGTCACGGATTCCATCTCCGTGAACGCCGCCTGGTTTCGCGCGCCGAGCGATCTCTATTTCGTGCCGAATGATGAAACAGCGGAAGTGATGATCGCCGCTGGCGTGGACTCTGAGCGTATCAAGTCCATGGGTTTCCCCGTCAGCCATCTTTTCGCGGAACTACAAAAGGAAGTGCTGGATCGTCCGGAAGCGGCGAAGCTACGGCGCATCCTCTATCTCATCAACACGGGTAAGAAAAAGTCCGGCAAGGCACTGGACCGTCTACTGGAATTGCCGGATGTCCACATCACTGTGACGGTCGGTCGTGATGCGGAGTTGAAAGAAAAATTGCTCGAACGCACGGCGGAACACAAAGACCGCGTGGAGATCCTTGGCTGGACGAATAACATGCCCGCGCTCATGCGGCAGAGCCACCTCATCATCGGCAAAGCCGGTGGTGCGACGGTGCAAGAGGCGATCGCCGCCAAGACGCCCATGATCATCAATCAGGTGATCCCTGGGCAGGAAGAGGGGAATGCGCGCCTCATTGAAGAAGCGGGCTTCGGTGCCATTGCGGAGAAGAACAAGGAAGTGGTGGAACTGGTGGAGGATGCCTTTGCGGATGGCTCCAAGCTCTGGCACAAGTGGAAGAAAAATCTCGAAGCCAAGAGCAAGCCGGATGCTTCTCTGAAAATTGCGGAAGCTATCCTTGCCGAGAGCGACCGGCAGGATGACCCAACGAAGAAGATCAAACTCTTCGAGAAACCCTCGGAACGTTTGATGGAACGAACGGTTGCTGGTATGCCGGGTGTCATCACGAATCAGCAGAAGATGCTCCTGTGCGATTTCCACATGCACAGCAATTACTCGGACGGCAAATTGTCCGTGCCCGATCTCGTGGATTTCTATGGCAAGCTGGGCTTTGACTGCATCTGCATCACAGACCACTTGGCCGATCCGCGTCGCCTCATCGGCAAGCTGGTGAAGCTGAGCAATCTCACGCTCGGCCACAATCAAGTGGAGGAATACTTCGCCGTCATCGAACGCGAGCGCAAACGTGCCTGGCGCAAGTACGGCATGATCGTGATGACCGGCATCGAGTTCAATAAGGACGGCTACACTGCAAAGTCCTCGGCTCACTTGCTGGGCATCGACCTGAAAGCGCCCATTGACCCCGCGCTGGATTTGCCCGAGACCATCGCGCACATCCATGGGCAAGGCGGCTTGGCCATCGCGTCACACCCGCACTTGATGAAGAGCGAGTGGGGTAAGAACACGCTGCACCTCTGGGAGAATATCGACACCTACGCGCCGCTCATCGACGCGTGGGAAATCGCGAATCGGAATGATATCTTCAATCCCGTGGGCACACGGCAGTTGCCCTTCGTGGCGAACAGCGATTTCCACAAGCCCAAGCACATCTACTCGTGGAAGACGTTGCTGAACTGCGAGAAGAACGCCGACGCGATCAAAGAGTGCGTGAAGAAAAACGAACACGTCGCCATCACGCTCTATCGTGATTTTCCGAAGACGATAAAGCAGATGCCGCGCGTGGAAGTGGCTCCAGAAAATGTGGTACACTTGGAGCACGACATGCGGTTGCGGCAAGTAGGGGCTTAAAGTCAGGGCGAGCGCCGCTTATTTGGCCTTCGCCAGTTCCTGCATCATCTCCAGAAGGTTCTTCACGAGGATAACGGAAGCATCTTCCTGCACAGTATTCGTGCCGAGCCACGTCTCATAACCTCCCAGCTTGTGATGTTCGGGTGTGGGGAGATAACCATGGCGGCCATTCGCGAGGCCGATCACCATGGTTTGCCCAAAGGGACTTTTCTTTTTCAGCTCCAGGCCGATCTCCACAAACGTTTCGAACGGGATGCCACATACCACGGTGTCCCCGATACGGATGGCTTGCAGCTTCACCGTCAGGCTGCCAGGCCGCTCGGCGGCGGATAACGTGCTGCGGGCATAGTTCTGCGCGAGGCGCGGCAGTTTTTCAATTGCCGCCGGGTCTTTGATAGCCACGACGCGCCGAGCCTCGGCGATCTGTTCTTCCGTGGGTTTGCGATAGTTCAAGGTGATTTCGCGTTCCACCATGCCGAGGCGGATGTCTGTTTCGTGCTTGGCGATCTTGCGGTGCGCCAGCCATGCCGTATCGGCGGCTTTGCTGGCGACGATGCGGATCTGCTCGAAGGGTTCGCGCGGCGGACGGGTGACGAGGAAGGGGATGTTGTTGATGTCCCCGGAAGCGCCATTGGACATCATGGCAACGAAATTTTCATCGCCACGCAAGCGCGAGGGCATGAGGCGGGCGAATTCACCGAAGTAATCGGCGGAGACCTGGGCACCGGGCATGCCACCGACGTAATGGAGGGCGTAGTTCGCAAAGAGGGCGAGGGGCTTGCGCTTCGTGTCTTGCAGGGAGAGCACCATGATATCGGGATCGGTCGGGCCAGCGGGGCGTTCCAGCACATCCGGGCTGGTGCCGGGGTTCATCTTCACCTGGTCGAGTTTGCCGTAGGGGTTCAGCGGCATCTTGCCAAGCTTGAGATACCAACGGCGGTTGAACACCTCGTCAGGCAGAGGATGCGAGGCGGCACCGAAGGCAGCGGGCTTCAAGGCGGCATGGGCCTTGATGATGGAATCCGCGAGGCCTGCGAGGAGAAGCTTGCGATAGGCGGCAGCAGGTGAGTTGCCTTCCTTGGTGCCCGAGGAGGGCGCGCTGTGCGTGTGCGTGGAGGAGACGAGCATGCGGTTCACGGGGATGCCGGTCTTTTGGGACGCGATGCCTTTGGCTTCCTCGATGGTTTCGGGGGCGGTGCCCAGATTATCCACCACCACCATGGCGAGGGAGAGCTTGCCGTCATCCAGAACGATGGCGCGGGAGTGTAAGGGGTCGTGGGCATTGGTGGCCATGTTCGCGCTGAAGCCGCCGGGCATGTTCAGAGGGAACTCCTTGGGCGTGATGTCCACGGCGGCGGCTCCGGCGCGGAGGGCGGCATGGCTGTCCAAACTGATGCATAGATGAATGACTGCAAGCAGGAGGACGTATCGGAGGGCAGTCTTAGTTTTCATTCTGGGAATTGCGTCCAGCATAGCGCAGGACAGGAAGGCCGTTCAAGCGGCGGTCTGAATTATTTCTGAAAGATTTCGCGATCGTTTTGTCCGTTTCGGACGTTTAACCTTGGTAAAGCTATGAGAAAAAACTGGCTGAAAATCTCGGCGGTGATTGGGTTGATGCATTATTTGGGTGGAGGTCAATTCGTTCAGGCTCATGTCATCGGCGAGACGGATGATCACGGTCATGCGGCGCATTATGATTTCTCCGTGGTGCCGCCGGTGGTGGTGCTTAGTGCGGCACAGCTCAAGCCGGATACCGTCTTGATGGCGCAAGCAAAGCCGGGGGCTGCACCGATCGCGGCCAAGCACGCTCCCGGGATGGTGGCGCATTTTGAAGCGTTCGCACCGAAGGTGAGGACGCGGATCGACGGGAAGTTTCTTTATGTGGAGTCGGACGGGATGCCGGCGCACAACATGATGGTGGGCATCACGGCGTGGCAGCAGCAGGTTCCTCTGCCGCAGCCTTATACGGGGAATAATGCGTGGCGCATCCCTTTGCAGCCGGTGCCGTCGAAGACACCAGTGCCTATCAAAGACCGGTTTCTACGAGGTGCGGTGGCACTGGCGGTGAATGGCATTCCGATCTTCAATCCGCAGAATAATCGCGGGGAAATCTCGCAGGAGATCGGGGAGCTGGATCAGTGGGGCGGGCATTGCGGTCGCGCGGATGATTATCACTATCACGCCACGCCGTTTCATCTGGAAGCGATCGTGGGCAAGGGCAAGCCGGTGGCTTATGCGCTGGACGGATATCCGATTTATGGGCTCACGGAACCGGATGGTTCCACGCCCACGAAGTTGGATGCGTTCAACGGGCATGAGACGCCGAGGCTGGGTTATCACTATCATGGTTCCAACAAGTACCCGTATGTGAACGGCGGGTTTCATGGTGAGGTTACGGAGGCGGGAGGACAAGTGGACCCGCAGCCGCGTGCGCAAGGTGTCCGGGAGGCACTGACAGCCTTGCGTGGTGCGCGCATCACTGACTTCACGGGAAAGGAAAACAAACAGTTCAGCCTGAAGTATGTGGTGGGTAACGAGACGCGTTATGTGAATTACGCGCTGAATGACAATGGCACAGTGAAGTTCGATTTCGTGGACGGGCGCGGTCAGGTGAAGTCTGAGGTCTACTCACCCAGGCAAGGTGGTGGCGGTGGAAACCGCCCGCCCGGAGAGCCGAAAGGAAAGGAAGGACAGAAGAAGGGGAAAGGAGGGGAGCGTCCACCGGGAGGCAAAGGCGAACCCAAAGGAGCGGATAGTGCGCGCCAGCCTTGGATGAAAGTGCACGCGAGCGAGATGGATGGAAACAAGGACGGCGAATTGACTCGTGATGAACTCAACACGGAAGTAACGGCGGTTTTCAAAGGCTACGATCGCAATCAAGACGCCCAGCTGACCCGAGAAGAGTATGAAGGGGGCAGCCAAGTACGTTCGGCCATGGGTGGTTTCGTGAAACAACACGCGAGCGAGGTTGATGCAGACCATGATGCGATAATCACCTTGGCTGAAATACAGGCCACAGCCCGCCGGATGTTCGAGAAAGCTGACACCAATGGTGACGGGAAGCTGTCCAAGGACGAACTGACGCTTCCGCCGGGTTATGTGGCTACGCCTCCGGAGAATTCAGCAAAGAAATAATAAGCCATGAAAATTTTTGCCACTAAACTCATGAGTTCCGTTAGATGGATGCTGCTGTTGCTGGCTGGACTTTGTCTGTTCGCTAGACCCGTGACTGCTGCCTCGAAACCCAACTTTCTCTTTATCCTAGGCGAGGGCCAAGGCTGGAGCAGCCTGTCCGTGCCCATGGATGATCGGTGGCCCAACTCCAAGAGTGATCTGCAACTGACACCTAACCTCGACCGGATCGCGAAGGAAGGAATGCGGTTCGCAAACTTCTATGCGCCTTCGCCGCGTTGCACACCATCGCGCGCTGCTTATTTCACCGGGGTGAGCCCGGCGCAATTGCATATGACGTTTGTGAATGAGGGAAAGGGAGATGCGGTGACCGCAGGCACGAAAGTCATTGCCGCCAAAACGACGACTGAGATGAGCCAGGAAGTGATCACCGTGGCCGAGTTATTAAAGAGGGCAGGTTATGCCACAGCCCATTTCGGCAAGTGGCACTTGGGCCGAACGAATCCTTCCCAGCATGGTTACGACGAAAATGATGGGCCTAATTCAAACGACGGGCCGGATCACGTGGCCAATCCAAATCCCAAGCAGGCTTATGCTACGGCTGAGCTAGGCATGAACTTCATGGAAAGGCAGGTCAAAGCAGGAAAACCATTCTACCTGCAAGTTGCACATTACGCCGGTAAAAGCGTTCTGGATGTGAAGCCTGAGACGTATGAGGCCGTCCTGAAGCGGGCTGGCGGCCGGGATAAAACCAGAGTGGGAGCGGCAGCAGTAGCAGAGGATGCGGACATCACGGTGGGTATGTTGCTCAAGAAACTCGACCAACTGGGCATCGCCGAAAATACCTACGTCATTTACACGACCGACCATGGGGCACAGGGACGTAGCGCCAATGAACCTTTGAACAATGGTAAAGGGACGATTTGGGATGGCGGCTTGCGAGTGCCTTTGCTTATCCGCGGACCCGGCATCAAAGCAGGGACTTTTGCACGCCAACTCACCAGTGGCGTAGACCTGTTGCCAACGATTGCTGAATTGGCCGGAAACAAAGAACCGCTTTCTGCGCAAGTGGAGGGTGGGAGTTTGGTGCCCATTCTAAAGAATGCGGGATCGGGAGAGGTGAAGCGGGCGCGTGAGGAGTTCGTGGTGCATTTTCCTCATTACGACAAAGACTTGGTAGGTCCGGCCTCGGCGATTTATCTCGGGGATCTGAAGCTGGTGCGCATCTACGAGACGGGTGAACGCAGGCTTTATGACGTCACGAAAGATATCGCGGAGAAGAATGATCTGGCCAAGCAACAGCCGGACAGAGTGGCCGCATTAGATCTAAGGCTTACAGACTACTTGAAAGCTGTGAAGGCAGAGATGCCATCGCTTAACCCGCGTCCCGACCCCAATGTGAAAGCAACTGAACTACCAGGCGACCGCCGTGGGGGCAAAGGCAAGGATGGAAAGAAAAATGGCAAAGATGCCGAGCAACCGAATAAACAGTAACATGAAACGCATTTCATTCCGCCTCATCGGGCTGGCTTTACTCACCCCTTTGGTTTTGGGGACGGCGTTCGATCTCTTACAACCTTTGGCTGCGCAATCCGAGCCAGCTAAAACAATCGAAAAGCCTCGCAATGGCGGCAAAAGCGGCCAAGGAAAAGGTGAAGTGAAGATGCCAACTCCGGCATTTCGCACGGAGGTGCCTGCTCATGAGTATGATTTGATTTTGGGCAGGCCGACCAAAGAGGCGATCACGCTGAGTGTGCTAACTTATGGGGAGAGGGAAGGTTATGTAGCTTATGGGACGAAGTCGGGGGAGTATGCGAAAGAGACGCCGAAGCAGAAGTTTCTAAAAGGGCAGCCGGTGGAAATGTTGATCAACAGCTTGGCGCCCAATACGCGTTACTACTACCAGTTCTGTTCGCGCGCTGTGGGTAAAGGAGATTTCGAACGCAGCGCGGAGGCAAACTTTATGACGGCCCGGCCACCGGGCAGTGAATTCACTTTCACAGTGCAAGCAGATCCGCACCTTGATTTCGCCACGGATCCCGATGTCTATCTGCGGAGTCTCACCAACGCGATCGTGTCGGGAACAGACTTCCACATCGACTTGGGGGATACGTTCATGACGGACAAGTATACGGACTACAAGGCAGCTGCTGACCAGTACCTCGCGCAACGATATTACTTCGGAGTCGTGGGGAGATTTGCTCCAGTTTATCTGGTGCTGGGCAATCATGATGGAGAGGCAGGGTGGTTTCTGGATGGAGGACGGGAGAATTCGGCTGTTTGGTCGAACGAGATGCGCAAACGCTACTATCCAAATCCGTTGCCCAATATTTTTTACACGGGAAATCAGGTGCCTGATCGGCAGGCCGGGCTCTTGGAGAATTATTATGCTTGGACATGGGGGGATGCACTGTTCATCGCACTGGATCCGTTCTGGTATACGCGCAACAAAACGCGTGGAGATGACAATTGGAATCGCACGCTGGGCGATGCGCAGTATGCGTGGTTGAAGAAAACTCTGGAGAACAGCACCGCAAAGTATCGGTTTGTATTTCTGCATCATCTGGTAGGAGGTTCGAGCAAGGAAGCGCGGGGCGGGGTGGAGGCTGCGAAGCTTTTTGAGTGGGGTGGGTTCAGTTTGAACGGGCAGAATGAATTCGCAACGAAGCGGCCGGGTTGGGCGCTGCCGATCCATCAATTGCTAGTGAAACACCATGTGAATGTGGTGTTTCATGGGCATGACCATCTCTTCGTGAAGCAGGAGCTGGATGGTGTGATCTATCAGGAAGTTCCTCAGCCCGGACATCCGCGTGGAACTACGAGGAGCGCAGAGGAGTACGGCTACAAGAGCGGTGTTATATTGCCCGCATCAGGAATTATGCGGATAAAAGTGTCATCGGAAAACGCGGTGGTGCAGTATCTAAAAACGGGCAAGGAGATGGAAGTGGCGCATGAGTATATGGTGAAGGGGCGGTGATAGAGGCCGAGTTTGTACCGGCGAACCAGCAGCGCAATGAAGGCGGGTGAGGGGATTTCAAATTGAGGATTTCAGATTTCAAAGGGGGAAGGTCAGCTCGTTGAAGCGAATCAACGTCAAAAGAGGAAAAGGGTACCCTCATCCTCAATCCTTCTCCCGGACGAAGTTCGTCTTCCATTGGAGAAGGAGGAATAGCGATCTGCGGCCAAGGGGAAATCGGTAGAATACCTCGGCACTTATGTGCATGTGTCAAGGTGATGGAGAGGGAAGGCGGGAGGTGAGCGAAGGGCGGGAAAATGGACTGGCGGGTAGAATTCCTCGGCAGTTGTGTACATGTGCCGAGACATGAGATGTTTCGAGTTTTTTGGTTTCTTGTTTCTGGTTGGAGAAAAAAAGGGGGGTGAAAACGGGTGGGTTTTGAATTTTGGCGCTTCAGAAGTGCAGATTTATGAGAATGGAACAAAGGACTTATTCACCGAGGGGTTGGCGGGTGGGTTTAGGATGGTGAATAACTTGGCTGGGTGTGGAGAAATGCTGGGTTTTATTGAGGGATTTAGTGCTTTTTAGGGGAGCGTTTTATCATTAGCGGTGTATAAGTTGTGCATAAGAATTCGTAGGCAAAATGGGGTTTCCTGTTATTGTGAATGCGTTCTCTGAAAGAACCGAGTGACCGGAGAGCGGCGCAAGTCGATGTGAAGGTTGCTCAGGATAATCCCCGGTGACGGGGGAAAGGTCGGGACAGGCTGATTGCCCCGGCCCCTCAACAATCTTAATTGGTTGCTGCAGGCAGGATTCACCGATGCCACTGGATGGGGTCGCGCCCGTTCCAGTCTAACGCGAAAAAAGGCATCTGGCGGCCAGGAGCGATTAGAAACCGCTTCAAGCCGAGTCAAGTAGTCCGGGCCCGTTTCGAGCCCGCACGAATCGCAGTCACCCCAGAGGGTGGAAGATAGCTACTGCGGATCAGCACGGAGATGGCGAAAACGTGGTTTAACCGCCACGCCGCGAAAAACACCGAAAGGTGAACAAGCGGACGCGATCCCCGGGAAGGTCACGGAGCCCAGGCAAGGCTCGTGAAAACCTTCCGTCCTGTTGGCGACACCGGTAAATACGGTTCGCTGGCATGTGAGCGAAAAGCTACCTGAGAGTTAAGAGGTCAGACCCGTTGCACGGGGCCAACGCATCGCCAAAAGCGATGGCCGACCCCGGGCAGAGAGGTCAAGACGCGGAACGCAGTCACAAGCGTGTCTTGACCCGGTCCGCCAGCCGGTGGCGCAACCACCAGCCGAAGCGGGCCCAGAGGCCTCACTCAATAATTCAGCGTGCGCAAGCCGCTGGACGGCCCTGCTACGAGGCCGATAACTCCGCTTGCCGTGGAGAATGGCGTCGGGAAGCTGGCAGCCAAAGTGCGCCTAATGTCAGCCCGGGAAAGAGAGTGCGGCGAACTCCCACCCCCCATTTCGTCCCCGTCTGGTCGCAAGACCGGGCGGGGACACTTGCTTTCAAGGGACGAGGTGAGAAGGGCAAAGGGCGATGGACCAGTTAGCCATTTTTCCGACTTGTTTCAGATGATTTCTTTAGTAAAAAGGGCGTCTTGTGTCGTTGAAACCGAAAGTCAAACTGGGTGTTCTGGGTTCGGGCAAAGGCTCCAACATGGTGGCCATTGCCGAGGCTTGCGCTGCCGGGAAGTTGAATGCCGAGATCACGATGGTGGTGAGTGACGTGGAGACGGCGGGTATCTTGGATCGTGCGAAGGAACGCGGCTTGGCGGCGAAATACATCGCACCGGGCAAGTTCCGCACGAAATTGGATGAAGTGGCGGAGCGGGAATACATCACGGCGATGCAGGCGGCGGGTGTCGAGTGGATCGTGCTGGCGGGGTTCATGCGCATATTGAAGGGTGATTTTCTCCGTGCATTCGAGGGCCGGGTCATCAATATTCACCCCTCTTTGCTGCCGTCCTTTCCGGGATTGGAAGCATGGAAGCAGGCGCTGGATTACGGTGTGAAGCACACGGGCTGCACGGTGCATTTCGTGGATTCCGGCATCGATACGGGCGCGATCATCGCGCAACGGACGGTGCCGGTCTTGGATAATGATACCGCGGCGACGTTGCATGAGCGGGTGCAGGTGGCGGAACGGGAACTGTATCCGGAAGCGTTGGGGAGATTGGTGAACGGAGGCGTCAAGGTAGTAGGACGCAAAACTGTCAGTCAGTGATTTGCTGATGGTTGATAGTGGCTAGTTGATGGAAAGATTTTTTGAAATGAGCAAACAGGTATTAAAGTTCGGATTGCCGAAGGGCAGTTTGCAGGACGCCACCATCGAGAAGATGGCGAAGGCGGGGTTCAATATTCAGGTGAGCAGCCGCTCCTACATCCCGTATGTGGATGATGTGGAGCTGGACATCCGCCTGATCCGTGCGCAGGAGATCAGCCGTTACGTGGCGCATGGGTATCTGGACTGCGGTATCACGGGCCATGACTGGATCAAAGAAAATGACTCGGATGTGCATGAAGTCGGCGAGTTCATTTTCAGCAAGATTTCCCGCCAACCGACCCGTTGGGTGCTGTGCGTGCCTGAGCAATCACCAGTGAAATCAGTGAAAGATCTGGAAGGCAAGCGCATCGCCACGGAAGTGGTGAATTTGACGAAATCCTACCTCCGCAAGAACAAGGTGAAGGCGGAAGTGGAATTCTCCTGGGGCGCCACGGAAGTGAAGGCCCACGAACTGGTGGACGCGATCGTGGAAGTGACGGAGACGGGTTCCTCCTTGCGCGCCAACAAGTTACGCATCGTGGATACGCTTTTGACCTCCACGCCGCGGTTGATTGCGAATCACGATTCGTGGAAGGATAAGTGGAAAAAGCAGAAAATCGAGACGATCTCTTTGCTGCTCCGTGCGGCCATGGAGGCCGAGACGAAGGTGGGCATGAAGCTCAACATTGCCGAGAAGAACCTCGCAAAATTGTTGCAAAGTTTGCCCGCTTTGCGTAATCCAACAATTTCCAAGCTGAGTCAGGATGGCTGGGTTGCGGTGGAAACGATCATTGACGAGCACGTTGTTCGCGAATTGATCCCGCAGTTGAAGGCGGCCGGCGCAGAAGGAATCATTGAGTATCCGCTGAACAAAGTGGTTTACTAAACGAAGAAAAAAATATGGGATCATTGAAGAAACGTCGTAAGTCGAAGATCAACAAGCATAAGCGCCGCAAGCAGCTCCGCGCCAACCGCCATAAGAAGCGTACCTGGCAGAAGTAAGCCTCCCGGCTTGCTTCTTTGGAAAAAGAAATGCCTTTCACCGCCGTCCCGCTCTTGCGGGACGGCGTTTTTGTGGCACAGAATACGTAGCGATGCGTCATTCTGGATTAATCGGGTGTCTCGGTGTGGCCGCCAGCCTTCTGCTGGCTGGGTGCCAGTCATCCGCTCCGAAGTCTTCTGCCGGTCCAGCCAAGCCTGTATTAGTCACTGCTGAGGGCATTCCCGTCGAGAAATGGGATCTGACGCTCGATAAGGCAGGCGAACAGCGGGTGGAGGCGTTTGCCCGTTTCTCTGCGGGTATCAGCCTTGAATTGCAGGAGAAGGGTGATGAAGCCCTTGAAGAGTTTTTCCGGTCCGCACTCTCCGATCCCAAGAACGAGCAACTCGTCTTGGACGTCGCGCGTCGCCTGATGCAAGCGCGGCAATTGGAGAAGGCGGCCGTCCTTCTGGCCGAGTCTGGCAAAAACCCAGATGCTTCAGCGAACATGCTGACCTTGCTGGGAGCGGTGTATGCTCTGCAGGATCGTGTGGAAGATTCCGTGGCTGCGAACCGGCGAGCGATGCAAAAAGCACCGAAGTCGCTGGGACCGTACCGCAATCTCGTGGATCTTTATCTCAAGAAAGAAAACCACGCTGCGGCGCTCAACACGTTGAACGAAGCGTCCAAAGTGGAAGGGGCCACGCCGGATTATTACTTGGGGCTGGCCGAGCTTTACGGATTTTATCTCCGCTCCAAACCCGATCAGGCCGAGCTGGTGAAACCGAATGCGAAGGCGGCCTTGGACAAGGTTTACGAGGCGAAGCCGGAGAATGCCGAGGTGTTGCAGAAGCTGGCGGAGGGGTATCAGTTCATCAAGGACACGGCGCGCGCCACGAACCTTTATCTGGAACTTCTGAAGCGCTTTCCCAATGCGCCGGGATTGAAGGAGCGGCTCACGAACCTGTTCATCCAAGGCGGCGAGAAGGACAAGGCGATAGATTTGTTGCAGAAGATGATCCGGGAGAATCCGACCAGACATCCGGAAGCTTATTTTATCCTGGCGAACTTGCTGCGCGAGGAAAAGAAATACACCGAGGCGGCTGACCAGTTGGAGCGTATGCTGATTGTGAAGGATGATGCCGAGCCTGCTTATTACGAACTTGCGGAGATCCATAACCTGAACGAAAAACCGGAACAGGCGATGCTTGTGCTGGACAAGGCGAAGCGGCGTTTTGGCGAAAGTTTCGTGAACCGCTTCTATCGCGCCATCACTTACAACCGGCTCAAGAAGTATGATCTTGCGGTGGAGCAGTTGACGGCTGCGGAGATCATGGCGCGGGCTACAGCGCCGGAGCGGCTCACGGCACAATTCTACTTTCAGATGGGCGCGGCGTTTGAACGGAACAAGCAGCACGATCAGGCGGTGACCTATTTTGAGAAAAGCATCGAGCTGGAGCCGGATTTCGCAGAGGCCATGAATTACCTCGGCTACATGTGGGCCGAACGCGGAGAGAACCTGGAGCGGGCGAAAGTTCTTATTGAAAAAGCACTGAATCAAGAGCCGGAGAATGCGGCGTTCCTCGACAGCATGGCGTGGGTGCTCTTCAAGCTGAACCAGCCCAAGCCCGCATTGGAGTGGATGCTCAAGGCGATGAAACACGTGGAGGAAGAAGACGCCACACTATTCGATCATCTGGGCGACATCTATGCTTCCATGAAAGATTATGGCAAAGCACGCGAAGCGTGGGAGAAGTCCTTGAAGATCGAGGTGAACAACGACGTGAAGAAGAAGCTGGATTCAGTGCCGAAGTGATCTGTTTTAGCCACAGATCAACACGGATGGGCATAGATAAAGACTTCCTGTGAGAACACTTCTTATTCTTGTGGCGATGCTTTTGCTGATGAGTTGCTGAACCAAGCACAGGGAAAGAAAGGTTCAACAGTGGTCGTGCCGTAAGGCACGTAAGATTCATAGCGGCAACTTTCAAGCCGCCGACATCGTTTGAGAGGCAGCGTCGCATTGGCGACGCAAGATTCGACTTCTTCGGTCACTACGTGACCGTGTATGTATGGCGTTGAAACAGCGGCTTGAAAAGCCGCTGCTATGAATCTTCTGGCCCTACGGGCCACGGAACAATTGTCCGTTGATCGGCAAACTCGATTCTTATTCGGGGTAAAGCCGGGGCGGACTCGATGCTCATTTCCCGAACTTCTCGAAGGCCGCTTTATAGAGCGTAGGCTGGATGGTTTTGCCGTTATCCGGTCCGGCGTAACCCTGGTGTTGCACCATATAGATGAGGGCCAGGCCTTTGTCTTTGTAGATCGTCATGTTCGTAGCGAGCGCGCCGCCGTGACCGAATTGATCTTTTCCACTGCTCCAGCCGAGGCCGTAGCTTTCTTTCAATTCCGCTGGCGTCTGGCGCTTGCCCATCTCGGCGATGGAAGCCTCGGAGATGTAACGTTTGCCGTTCAGTTCGCCACCGTTGAGAATCATCTGGCAGAAGCGGGCCACGTCCGATGTGCTGGAGAATAATCCGCCACCAGGCATGGGCTGCCGTAAACGACTATCAAGTGGGTAAGTGAGTTGGCTGATTTTCGTGGCTTCCAAGCCGTCTTTCTTCGCATTGGGTTTGTGCGGCGTGACAAGACGTTTTAACTGCTTCTGATTCGGCCAGAAAGTCGTGTCCTTCATGCCGAGCGGTTCAAACAGGCGGACGTCGAGAAACGTTTCGTAAGACATGCCGCTCACCACTTCGATGATACGCCCGGCGGTGTTGATGCCTTCGTTGCTATAGAGATATTTGCTGTCCGGCTCGTGCAGCAAAGGCATGGCGGCATAGCTCCGCACCGCCTTCTGCAGGGTGAGCATGTCCAGAGTGGGTTCTTCCACAGGGGATTTGAAATTCAGGCCGCTGGTGTGCGAGAGGATATTACGGACCGTCACTGGGCGCGTCGGCTTCTTCAGCAGCACATGGTTGTCATCTTTCTCAGCAATGACCATTTGGCCTTTGAATTCCGGCAGGTATTTCTCCACCGGATCGTCCAGCTTCACCTTGCCTTCATCCACCAGCATCATGAGCGCGGTGGCGGTGATGGGTTTTGACATGGAGGCGATCCAGAAGATGCCGTCCGTCTTCATCGGCTGCTTCTGGGCGACATCAGAGTAGCCGACCGATTCCAGGCTCTGGATGCCGTTCTTATCCACCACGGCTGTCACGGCACCGGCCAAGACGTTTTGCTCGACGAATCCGACAAGGCTGTTGGCGATGCCTTTCGGAGAATCAGCGGGAATGTTTTCGGCGTTGGCGATATAAGTGTGAAAACAAATTGCCGCACCGATAACGGCGATAAAATTCCGTCGCGTGATGTTCATGGTGTGTTGTGTGATAGGGAGAATGAAAGCCACTGTTTGCGAATCAATCAAGCATGATGGCCTTACTTGATTTGGATTGACCCATCCGCTTTATGCTAAATAAATAGGCTCGATCCTATCTCATATGCATCCTCGTGTTTCGCCTGTGCTTGGCCTTATCGTGTGGCTTGCTTGCATACTTGGACTGTCTGATGTCTTCGGAGCCACTTTGATCCAAGGCTACGTGCGCGCTGAGACTGCAAGATCCACCAATAGCAGTCATTTTTCACTCGTTCTGGATGGCGACGGTTCATGGCTGATCAGCCTTAAACCTGCTGCTGCACATCTGGACCGCCTTGAGGCCGGACATCTCTCCCATGAAGACACGGCTTATCTGTGCATGTCCTATCCTACCGCCTATCGCCGAATGCTCCGTTCGCTTCCGTCCAATGAAGCATATGATGCCGACGGTATCGTAGGGAGGGGTTGGATCAAACGTGGGGAGATTCCTCAATTCGTGTTTTCAGAATACATGGCCATGCTCTGGCTCGCTTACTCCTCGGACCGGTATTTGGATGCGCACGACCGCTTGCTGGAACCTTGCTATCACGTGGGACATCAAGATTTTGTGGAAAAGAATTTGAGATTTAAAGCTGAGGTAGCCCGGTTCACAGAGCCTCCGCATTTGCCTCGCTCGGTCATCTACTTCAATGACGGAGTATTCCGCGGGACAGATAAGAATGGTAAAGCTGCGAGCAAAAAAGAAACCCCGCCATACGATCTCGGCTATACCAATGCCATCCACCAAGTTTTAGCAGTAACCAATATTGCGGGCCTGCATTTCCCGGTCAGATTCAGTTTTCAGACATTTCGTCCTCAACCCGGGGGCAAGACCAATGTGGATCTGCTGCTGATGAAGGATTACACGTTCATCGCCACGAACTTTGCCGTAGTTCCCAAACTTACGGATTATCGCCCCAAAATCAGTGGTCCCACCGAAGTCACCGATCGACGGGAGTTTCCTCTTACCGGTGTCGAAACGGAATACGTCATCACGGACAGTTGGGTGGACCGCCCTATCCCTGATAGCGGGAAAAAATCGACTGCCAAGTAAGTGGATCAGATTTCTCTTACTTGATTATCGCATCGTAGATCGGTTTCTTCAGTGCCCATTCGAGCATGAAGGAGTAGGGGATGGTTTGTTCCATCGTCACGACCACGAGTTCATCTTTTGGCGAGGCCCAGTAATGTGTGCTGGCCATGCCACCCCAGCCCCATTCACCTACGGGCGCGGCGGCATCCCATTTGTCAGACGCCGCGGTGCGGACATTGAAGCCAAGGCCAAACCCAATGCCATGACGCAGTTCGTTGCCGAACCGGATGGGCATGGCCTCCTCGGGCACTTCATTATGAGTCATGAGATCCACGGTCTTCTTTTTCAAAAGACGTTTGCCGTGCAGCTCGCCGCCGTTGGCGATCATTTGGAGGAAACGGAGATAATCGCGGGTAGTGGATACGAGCCCGCCACCGCCGGAGGAGAAGTTCGGCTTGAGGCGATAATTGCTCGTGGCCGGAACATCATTGGTTTTCAGCGTGCCTTTGCCGTCTGAGTTGTAAGCGGTCATGAAGCGATCCAGTTTTTCCGCGGGCACATGGAAACCGGTGTCCTTCATATCGAGCGGCGTAAAGATGCGTTCTTGGAAGAAGACGGCAAGCGGTTTGCCGGAGGCCACTTCCACGACGCGACCCAAGACATCGGTGCCGAAGCTGTAGAGCCATTGTGTGCCTGGTTCAAACTTCAAAGGAAGCTTGGCAATCTTCACGCCAAACTGTTCCAGCGTTTGATTACGATCGAAGAGATTGGCCGCCTTAAAAGCCTTGTCGGCTTCACCATTACCCACACCGCCATAGGTGAGGCCAGAGGTGTGGCGCATGAGGTCGCGCACGGTCGGTTCGCGTTTCACCGGTTGCAAGCCGCTTTCAGACCAGATCTTGATGTCTTTGAATTCAGGGATGTATTTGGAGACGGGATCGTCCAGGCCGATCTTGCCTTCCTCATAGAGCATGAGCGCGGCGGCGCTGGTGATGGACTTGCTCATGGAGTAGATGCGGATGATGGCGTCCTCACGCATCGCCTTGTCCGCTTCGATGTCCATTTTGCCGAAGGTTTTGTTGTAGACGATCTTGCCCTTGCGCGTGACGGCGACTTGCGCGCCCGCGAGACGTTTCTTGGCGATGAGGTCCTCCACGATCTTGTCCACCTGCGCGAGTTTTTCGGAAGACATGCCCACGCTTTCCGGCTTGGCGGTGGGAAGTTCTTTGGCGCAGAGGGAGAGTGACTGGCCAAGGAGGACGAGAGCACACAACGGACTGACCCAAGAGTTGGAGATGGACATGGCGCGAAGGATGTTGGGTGGGGTAAGGAGTTGCAAGTTTTCAGTGCTCAGTTTTCAGCCGGTTGTACCGGAGGCCTAAAAAGTTTCGTGTTTCTGGTCTTGGGTTTCGGGTTGGTAAGGATGCGCTGATCGATTTGGGGGCATTGCCGCGACTCGGAGAGTCCGGCTCCAAAGAAAAAGCCCGGAAGCTTTGGCTTCCGGGCTTTGCTAGAGTTTTAAATGGTCAACCGCTTAGTCCTTGGCGGTGATGGTCCACATGCCGGACATGATGGCGGTGCTGGTGTTGGTGTTGCCCAGCGTCTTGGCCGGAGGCAACGTTTCCACATGGCCGTCCAGCATCAGGTAGTTCGCCATGCCGTTCTGGAAATCATTGGCGAGCAAGCTGGAGGAAGAGGACGAGGTGGAGAGCAACTCGGAAGCGCTCTGCATCCACGCGTTCTGTGTGACCAAGGAGCCCTGGGCGTTGTCTTGGTTGATCATCTCCGTGTAGAGGATGGTGTCATCCGCAGCCTGCACCATGGAGGTGCGGACGGCGAGCTGACGGCGGGCAACGATCGGGTTCGCCGTGTTCGGCGAGGTGTCCATCGTGTTCCAACCCACGGCAGCAGCACCTGCGCCAGAGAGGGCGTCTACGTTCCAGTTCAGGCCGATGCCCGTCTTGTTTGCCGGGCTAGGCGGCCAATCGCGGGAGGCTGACGGGGTCACGCTGGCAAAGGTGAACGTGCCCATGTTATGCCGCGGTATGGAGTAGCTGCGGCGCACGTTATTGCTGGGATTGTTGCTCGGGTTCATCGGAACCTTGTCTGCCGGGCAGATGAGGAGCGGGATGCCCTTGAGGCTGGTCGTGCCGCCGTACGTGGTGGAGGCGCCGATCTGCGTCGCGGAGCGGCTGCCACCGAGATAGGTATCCAGCAAATCATCCCACGTGACGCCCAGGCCGGAGCCGGGACGGAGGGAGGCGTAAGTGGTCTTTTCGGTGTTATCGCTCGTATACATCGCGGCGGAGACGCCGATCTGTTTGAGATTGCTCATGCACTTGGCAGTGAGGGCGCGTGTCTTGGCCTTGGAAAGGGCCGGGAGCAACATGCCCGCGAGGATCGCGATGATCGCGATGACGACGAGCAATTCGATGAGGGTGAAAGCCCGCATGTTATGCTTGGGCTGGATAGGGGAGGTCATATGTGTGTCTCGAGTCAGGTTTAAATCAGTTGCCGATGCGTTTGTTGATCTCGGCGGCGGTTTGCAGGTAAGCGCGTTGGGCCTGTTCGGCGGTCAGCGGGGCGGGATCGACATCACCGGGCTGGCGAGCGGCGAGCACGATGCGATTCTGCTGGGCGTCATAGAAGAATTTTTTGCCTTCCGGCGCCTTAGGAAGCTGGCGGATGAGGCCGCGCTCCACGAATTCATTCACACTGGTAGGCGGGCGACCGATCTCGGCGAGAAACACGCCGGTCAAAATTTGGTTTAACTGGGCGAGTGCCTGTTCAGCATCCGCTGGGACTTCTGTGCCGGCGATGGCTGCAGGGGCACCAGAATTGCCGCCAGCGAGCGGAGCGGCAGTGGGGGCTGCTGGAGCGATGGCTGCAGCGGGAGCCGCACCTAATTCAACACTAGCTTGGGCTGCGGCCGGAGCGGGAGCCGGGGACGGAAGATCGGCTTCTTCTGACTTACCACAACCTACCAAAAGGAGGCAGGCCACAAGGTAAGGAGAACTTTTTACAACTGTGTGCTTCATAAGTTTACTATTTAACTCCACTGCAGTGTGTTTGGCTCGCTTTTTTTTAAAAAATCAGTAAATACACGTAAAACTGTCAAATTTTTCCCGGTTGATTTATTTAAAACTAATGAAAATCATGTTTAAAATTCAATAATCTAATCAATGTTTGCGCCGTAATACTCGGTAAAGATAGAGATAATGGGGGAACTCCTAGTCGATTTAGCGGCGTGGACGGTAGAAAAGAGTCAAAGATTCGAGATCTTGGCTTAAAAGCTCCAACTGCCAGCCTTGATGGCCGGCGGCGATGGTGGAAAGCATAGCGGCTGTGGTGAGCTCCGGCTGAGTGGTGAGGGCCGTGAGCCAAGTCTCCGCCTGGATCCCTTGGGCGGGTAAGTGGATTGTTTCAGGCAAGCGGCCGTGAAACCAGCCCGCGGGCATGCCGATGAGGCCGCGCTCCGCGCAGGTGAGAGCCCAGAAGACACGGACGAGTGAAGCCAGCATGATGGAAGCCCCACCTTTCAGCGGGCCGTGACAGGTCCAGCCCTCTTCCGCTTTATTCTGCAGACAAAGAGTGATGCCATCGCGCTCCAGTTTCCACGCGAGGACTTTTGCAGGAGCGGGCCAGACGCCGGCACGATTGAAGCGCGGTTTCAATTCGCGCAACAAAGAGGCTTCTTGTGCCAAGGCGGCGTTTTCATCCGTGCATTCCTGATAATCAATCCGAACCACGCATTTCAGGAGACGCAGGAGGCGTTTGGGGACACGGTCGGGATTGGCCACGCGATAGCTGCCTAATCGTTGACGGAGATTCTTGGCTTTGCCGATGTAAACGATGGCCTCGGTATGATCGCGCATCAAGTAAACGCCAGGGCGTTTGGGGAGCTGGCGGAAGAAATCGGCGCCGAGCCGTTCCACCAACGGCTTGGCATCCGGAAACAGCAATGTCTGACCGCCTGTCATCACACTTATGGAACGGCAATCGATAACGGCTGGCGAGTGCGATTTTGTCGCATTTTTGTCTCACTTTCAGGTGGGCATTATTTGAATCTCAAATGACAAATTTTGTTCACTGCTTTTGATTGGTGCTGTTAACCGATGTTGTCATTAATATCTCGACAGATACAGCCGCCATCCTAGCTTGCGGTTTGTCACCTGTTCGCAGCTTTCAGTGACACATGTTTGCGCGGAGCCTGACACAACTTCGCGTAGCCAGAAAAAACTATCGCCTATGGCACAGCCGCCTCCGGAGCAGATAAACTTTTCTGCCGCCGCCCGCTTCAAGGGCATGATCGTGGGCATCATCGTTCTGATCGCCACGATCCTTTGTTCTGCCGTGCTGCACTTCCGCGCGATGGATGCGCTCAAGCATCAGGTGCGCAACAACCTCATCCGTGCAGCGCAGAATGTCGCCCGGGAAGTGGATGGTGATCTGCACCGGACATTCACGAGCAAGGACCAGGAGACAACGCCAGAATACGAGAAGGCACTAATACCTCTGCGGCGGGCATTGTATTTCGTCGAACACGGCAAGATGCGGCGGAATGATTATCGCTTCATTTACACGTGCGTGATGTCCAATTCACAGGTCTATTTCGTGCTCGACCCGACTCCGCCGGGTGATGCAGACAAGGACGGTGTGGAGGACAAATCGCACATCATGCAGCCGTATGATGAGGCGAGTGAACAGCTCAAGAACACCTTGACGAGCGGCGAACCTTACGGCGATGAGGAACCTTACAAGGATGCTTGGGGCACGTTCGTGAGCGGTTATGCGCCGTTCTACGATTCGCACGGGAAACTGGCGGGCGCAGTCGGTGTGGACTGGTATGCGGATACGTATGCCGAGCGTCTCGCAGGCATCCGTCGCGCCTGGTATCTGCAGATCGCGTTGTGTTTGATCAGCGGGTTCGTCTCCGGTCTCGGGGCAGGCATGGCGCTCGTGAAACGCGAACGCGCAGAAGCTGAACGGCGTCATGCAATCGAGGAAGCGCGGCGCAATCGTGAGCGCTGGCGAATCATGGTGGAAACCTTGCCCAAGCCGGCGGTGCATTTGGAAGACGGTGTGTTCTGGATCAATGCGCAGACGGAACATGCGCTTGGTTACAAACGTGATGAGATCAAGTCGCTGGATCATTGGTTCGAAGTTCTTTTCGGCGACAAGGCCAAAGAGATCCGCGCGTTATATGATGCCGATCGTGCAGCCGGCTTCCCGAAATCACGTGAAGTGGTGGTGAAGCATAAGGATGGCCGTGAACGCTGGGTGGAATTCACCGCACACATCTACGAGCCGGGTGAGGTGTGGTTGCTCGAAGATATCACGGAGCGGAAGGAATATCAGGCGCATATCATCAGGGCACGTGAGGAAGCGGAAGCGGCCGCAGCGGCGAAGAGTTCCTTCCTCGCTACGGTCAGTCATGAGATCCGCACGCCGATGAACGGTGTCATCGGCATGACCAATCTGTTGCTCGAATCGCCCTTGGAGGTGCGCCAGCGTGAGATGACGGAGACGATCCGTAATTGCGGTGAAGCACTCATCGTGGTGATCAACGACATCTTGGATTTCTCCAAGATCGAGTCCGGCGGTATGGAGTTGGAAAAGGAGCCGTTCGACCTGCGTGCGTGCGTGGAAGATTGCCTCGATCTCTTTGCACCGAAGGCGGCGGAGAAGAGCATCGACCTGGTTTACTCGATGCCGAAGGAATGTCCGGGCACTGTCCGTGGCGATTCCACGCGGTTCCGTCAGGTGTTGTGCAATCTCATCGGCAACGCAGTGAAGTTCACCCACGCGGGTGTGGTGGAGGTGCGATTGGAGATCGAAGGTGGTGGCAATCCGGCGACGGGGGATGACTTCACCTTGCGTGTGAATGTGCGTGATACGGGTATCGGTATCCCGGCAGACCGCATGGATCGCTTGTTTAAGAGCTTCAGTCAGGTGGATTCCTCCACGGCCCGCAAGTACGGTGGCACAGGCTTGGGTTTGGCTATCTCGAAGAAACTTTCGGAATTGATGGGTGGTGCGATGGGTGTGACGAGTGAAGTGGGCAAAGGTTCCGTGTTCTTCTTCACGCTCCGCACGAAGGCTGAGAAGCCGCTCAATCCGCTGGGCGCGATCCAGGCGAATCCTTCGCTGGAAGGTGTGAAAGTATTGCTGGTGGTGGACAACCAGACGACGCGTGAGATTCTGCAAGGCTACTTGCACCAGTGGGGCATGCAGTGTCTGGCGGTAGATGAGGCGCAGCAGGCCATCCGCCTGTGGAATGACCGCGGGCCGTATAATCTATTGATCACTGATCTGCAATTGCCGGGTATGGACGGCATGCAGCTCTGTCGCAAGCTGCGCGAGACTTCGGCGAAACCGCCGAAGATCATCATGATCACCTCCACGACGCGGGAGGACATCAAGAACGAGGCGAAGGCGGTGGGTGTCTCGCAAGTGCTGCAGAAGCCTTTGCGCCCAAGCACGCTGCTGATGGCGATCGAAGAGATTCTTGCCTTGAGCACGCGTCTCGTCACAGCGGCGCAAGCGGCTCCGGCGGCTTCTCCGACATCGGTGCTGGCGAATGAGCATCCGCTGAAGATTCTCGTGACGGATGACAACAAGGTGAATCAATTGGTCGCGCGCCGCATGTTCGAGCGTTTTGGTTATCAAGTGGACATGGCGGGCAATGGTGTGGAAGCGGTGGCGGCGGCGCAGAAGCAGACGTATGACGTCATCTTCATGGATGTGCAGATGCCGGAGATGAACGGGTTCGAGGCCACGCAACGCATCCGCGAACTGCTGCCGAAAGAGAAGCAACCGCTCATCGTGGCACTCACGGCGAATGCGATGGAGGGTGATCGTGATACGTGCCTGCAAAACGGCATGAATGATTATCTCTCGAAGCCGCTCAGGTTCCCGGATCTGGAGAAGGTGTTGAAGGGTGTGAAGCGGATTTCCGTCAGTTGATGACTAGGAAGCGGTAGCCGACATCGTAGCTGGGCTGGGTTCTGAGAGAGCCATACTTGGCATCCCATTGACCTGATTGGAGATCGTCTTGCAGACGTTTCAGGCCGTGTGCGACTTTTGCCTCATCCTTCCACGCGAAGTCGGAGATGCTGTCGAGGATGGCGGGGTTCAAATAGTCCTCAGGGTGAGTTAGACGGGTGGCACCGAATTTATCCAAGAGATCGAGCGGCAGTGGAAAATCCAAAGCGGTGACGTTTCGTTGAGTGAGGCGTTTGAATTCATCAATGACTTGCGAGAGGCTGGCAGTGTCGCTGTAGGGGAGGCCGAAATCTGGAAAGTAATCGGTCAGCCAGTATTTTTCGAAGTGCCGGTGGTCGAACATCAGCATAATGATGGGGCCCCGCCCTATGACTCGGCAGATATCACGGAAGGCTGCGGGGTAATCGTGCAGGCGGTGTGAGGCCAGAATGATGATCGCGGCGGCGGCAGAGTTGGTGGGAAGGGGGAGGTTTCCAGCTTCGCCGTGAATAATACGAACGCGTTTGTGAGGGGTGGTTTCACAAGAAGTGAAATCATGAGAACCAACGACAGCGATCATTTCGTAGGCGCGATCGGCAAGGGCGAGGGAGTATTTATCCGTGCTAGGGCAGATATCGAGAATGGTGGAATCGGGAGGCAGGTTTAGCAACATCACCAGTTTTTCGATGATGAGCGGATCGGCAACGCCGGGTTGTTGGGCGAAACCATTGCTGATTCTTTCGAAGAGAGATGGGGGGCGCTTCTTTTCGAGGATCATGATGTCCTCATGGGCCGACCAATATGCGCGTCTAGTATCCCAAATGCCTTCATAAATCTCCTCCGGGTCCAGGCCTATGCCGACGTGTTCACCGAGGATATCTTTGAAGTCATTCCGGAGTTCGGCGTGTGAATTGCCGCTGCCCGCCCAACAATGGCATTGTGAGGGGTAGCGTTCAGCCAAGTTTTTTATGACTAATTCTTTATGATCAGGAAGCTCTTGAAGAGCGCGGGCCAGCAAGGCTTCGTCCGCGATGCCACGGATGGGGAACTGCAAGCGGCGGAAAATGGTGACGACGAGTTCCGGCCATTTTTCATGGGCGAGATGGGTTTCGAGATCGGCGACGGAATCGAAGAAGTAGTGATCGCTGGGTCCAGCACTGTGTGGTCGATACCAGTCTACGTAAAGCTCACCGGCTTCTGTGAGCCATGCCTGGAGTTTTTGGCGTTGTTCAGGAGTCAGGGTGAGTTTGCTCATGAGGCAGAATTAATGGAGAGCAGCTTGTTTGCGGAGACTTTCCAATTGGTGGAATCGGGTTTCATGATGCGTTGCCCTCAGCTTGGTTTATCCGAACGGTGCTGCTGATTCAATCGCTCATGCGGGGCTGGATAGCAAGCGGCGGATCATTCCTTTTTGGGTGAGGCGGGCTTTCATCCGCCTCACTGGGGCGGTGAATTTTAAGGACGGTGAACCACTGGTTCTTGTTGCTCACCCGTAGTTGCAGATGCCGTCGAAGCTGGTCTGAATTGGAGATGGAAGGGAATGGGGATGAGGCCGGATTGTTCGCGGCGGCGAATGATGATCCATGATCCGAGGCCAATGGTAAGGATGGCGGCGCATTCGCGGGCGAGGCGGGGCCAGTCGGTACGGATGTTTAGATTGTGATACAAAGGGCTAGATTGCCAGTTGCGATAAGGTTCCTGCCTGAAGGAGAGCAGTCCTCGTGGAGCTGAAGATGAATCGAAGTTGCCTTCGCTCCACGCCTTGCGTGGGAATAGGCAGGCGAGAGCGAGCAAGCAGCCAGTGCATAGAATGACGGCAGCGGATAGACGGTAGGGCAGACGTATCGACTGCGGAATGGGCAATAAAAATAGAACGAAAAGGGTGATACTTCCTAAAAAGGCTTCAATGCCGATGAATTCAAGTCCTGCCCGGATGGCGTTCATACCTGGCTGCCCCCGTGTGAGAAGAGCCGTGGTTTCCAGCATGAGATAGCTCAAGCACAGGGTGAACAGGAATAAACCAAAGCGTTGAAGGCGGCTGACATCCTGCCAAAGCAGAGCGATCATAACGGCGAGCAGAACGGGGGACAGTAAAAGAATCCACACATATCCGCCATGTGTAACCGCGAGAATCTGGCACCAGAAAAATTCCAGATGGGTGATAACGGTGATGGCGACCAGATTTAGAAATCGGTCTGACATGTGTTCTCAATTAGACCGGGCAGGGTGAGCCGGCTCACGTGATGAAATACGTGGCTGACTTCCAGAGGATGCTTTTGGTTTCTGTGTCGAGCCAGTTCATTTGGTAAAATGGATTGTGGAATCTGGTGCTCGCTTTTCTGAAATATCAAGGGAAGCGGGTGATTGGTCAAATGGGAATGAGGGGAGGTTAGTTCTTGTTTCTGGTTCATCCGCCCCTCCGGGGCGGTGTTTTTTAACACGGTTAACCACGGGTTCCCTTTGGTCACCCGTGGCATTTGCCCCGTTCGGGGCAATAGGGCTGTTGCGTGATTGAAGCACCTATATTGATTGGTGGTGATGGGTTCTGTGTAAGTAATTGGGAATCAGTTTGTTTCGAGGTGGGAAGATAAGTTATTCACAGTATTCACATGGACAGCCAATGTCCTACCCCCTTCGGTAAAGTATGAGGTATGAAGGATGAATTATGAAGGAGACAGATGGGAAACATCGAACACCGGTTGCACCGGCTGGCCAAAACATCGAACTCCGAACATCGAAATGCGGAGAAGGTGTGGTAAGGGAGGGGATTAGGCGCGCTGGTAGGTGCAAGGGAGGCCTTGCGGTGCGGGCGGGGGGTATCCATATTTCTAGGGTCATTGTGAAGATGTTGTCGGGCACCCCTCACCCTGGCCCTCTCCCCTCCGAGGGGCGAGGGAAGTGGAAGCCTCAAGGGTTATTGAGTGGGTGGTCAGTTCGGATGCGAACGAATGAGATGAGACTTTTGATTGCCATAACGGGTGCGAGCGGGTCGATGTATGCCCAGCGGTTGCTGGATAACATCGATTGTCGCGTCCATGAGGTGCATGTGATGTTGAGCCAGTATGCGCCGCAGGTGATCGCGGAGGAGCTGGGCGAAGGGCTGAAGCTGCCGGAGGGGGTGCTGCAGCATAGTCATAAGTCCATGAATGTGCCGTTCGCGAGCGGGTCGAATCCACCGGATGCGATGGTGATCATCCCGTGTAGCATGGGCACGTTGGGGCGGGTAGCGCATGGGGTGAGTTCGGATTCGCTGCTGCGGTGTGCGGATGTGATGCTGAAGGAGCGGAAGAAGCTCATCCTGGTGCCGCGTGAGACGCCGATGAGTCTGATCCATGTGAAGAATTTTGAACTGCTGTTGCTGGCGGGGGCGATGATCCTTCCGGCGAATCCGTCTTACTATACGTGTCCACAAACGGTGGAGCAGGTGGTGGATACGGTGGTGGCGAGGGTGATGGATCATTTGGGGTTGCCGCAGAAGCTGGTGGCTAGGTGGAAGGAAGAGGAAGAATGAAGAACGCAGAAGGTAGAATGGGGGCACCCCTCATCCTCAATCCTTCTCCCCTCCGAGGGGAGAAGGAAGATTTGAGGGCGAGGACGATTACGAAGTAGAAAATTTAAGATGTTTTCGACGATCAAAAAATGGGCGGAGTTTGTGAAGTTCAGCCATACGGTGTTTGCGCTGCCGTTTGCCATCGCGTCGATGGCGCTGGCGTCGCGGGACACGAAGGGCTGGCCGGGATGGCGCGTTTTCGGCTTAGTCTTGCTAGCGATGGTAGGAGCGCGGACGTGTGCGATGGCGTTCAACCGCATCGTGGACCGGAAGTTCGATGCGGAGAATCCGCGCACGGCGGAGCGGCATCTGCCGGCGGGCAAGATATCGCTGGCGAGTGCGTGGACGCTGTGTGCGTTGAGCGGCGGGCTGATGGTCTTTGCGGCTTACATGCTGAATCCGCTGTGTTTCTATCTGTCACCGGTGGCGTTGTTCTTTGTGTGTTTTTATTCGCTGACGAAGCGGTTCACGGATTTCACGCATGTGTGGTTAGGCCTGGCGCTGGCTTTGGCGCCGATCGGTGCGTGGATCGCAGTGCGGGGGACGGTGGATTTCACGCCGATACGCGAAGGGTTCGCGCTGCCACTGATGCTGGCGGTCATCGTGTTGCTCTGGCTCATCGGGTTCGACATCATTTATGCGATCCAGGATTATGAGTTTGATCGCAAGAAGGGTCTGCACTCGCTAGTGGTGCGGTGGGGGCCGAAGAATGCGCTGCAAGCGGCGACGCTGGCGCATGTGATCATGTTGGTGCTGCTGGCGCTCTTCGGATTCCTGGCGAGTTTTCGTATCGCCTATTTCATCGGTTACCTGATGATAGGCATCAGCATCGTGTTCGAGCATTGGCTGGCACGGCGGCGCAGCATTAATTGGGTGAATAATGCTTTTTTCCGTTTGAACGCCGTGGTGAGCATCGTATTCATGTGTGTTACGGTGGCTGAAGTGACTTTTGTTGGTTTTCGTTACGACCGATGAGCTTTGTCTTAAAACATAGTGAGTTGCGCGACATCTACGAGAAGGTGGTCGCGGGGACGCGCATTACCGATGAGGACGCGCTGCGCCTGCTGGAGAGCAAGGATCTGAACGCGGTGGGCGCCATCGCGGATTTCGCGCGGCAACGCAAGGTGGGGAATCGCGCGAGCTACATCGTCAACCGCTACATCAACTATTCGAACTACTGCATCCTGAGCTGCCAGTTCTGCTCGTTCTCGAAGAAGAAGCGCGATGCGGATGGCTTTGAACTGACGGTGCCACAGATCGTCGCGAAGGCGAAGGAAGCGCAGAGCATCGGCATCACGGAACTGCATATCGTGGGCGGGCTGCATCCTTCGCTGCCGTTCAGTTATTACACGGATATGTTGCACTCGCTGAAGGCGCTGGAGCCGAAGTTGCAACTGAAGTGCTTCACGGCGATCGAGATCTTGCATCTCGCGTGGCTGGCGAAGAAGAGCGTGGAAGAGACGTTGCGCGAATTGAAGGCGGCGGGGTTGGATTCGTTGACGGGTGGTGGGGCGGAGATTTTCCGCAAGGAAGTGCGGCAGCAGATCGCGAAGGGTAAGGAATCCGGCGAGGAGTATCTAGATGTGCATCGCACCTGGCACAAGCTGGGCGGGCGCAGCACCTGCACGATGCTCTTTGGTCATGTGGAGTCGCTGCCAGATCGCGTGGATCATTTGCGACAAATCCGTGCCGTGCAGGATGAGACGCATGGGTTTGTGGGCTTCATCCCGCTGGCGTATCAGCCAGATGGGAATCGCATTCCGGTGGATCATCCGCCGACGGGATTTGATTCGCTGCGGACGATCGCGGTGAGTCGCATCTACTTGGATAACTTTGATCACATCACGGCGTATTGGGTAGGGCTCGGTACGAAGCTCGCGCAGGTGGCGTTGAACTACGGTGCGGATGATATTCACGGCACGATTGTGGAGGAGCATATCTTCCACATGGCGGGTGCGAAATCGCCGCAAGCACAGAAGGAAGCGGATATGGTGAAGGCCATCCGCGAGGTGGGCCGCACGCCGGTGCAGCGGAATACGTTCTACGAGCCGATCAAGGTGTGGGATGACGCGGGTGTGAAAAAAGAGGAGGCGATGGCGACGGCATGAGTGATTTTCCTCCAGCATTACAGGCGTATCTGGACGCGTTGACTGCCAAGCAGCAGCGACTGGCCGGGATGCAGCCATTGCCGCCGGAGTTGGTCCGCAGCCTGGAGCATAAACTGCGCATCGAGCTGACGCATGCCTCCAATGCGATCGAGGGAAATACTCTGACGCTGCGGGAAACGCAGTTGCTGATCGATGAAGGGATCACGCCAGCGGGAAGCAAATCGCTGCGGGAGATCCATGAAGCGATCAATCACAACGAAGCGGTGAAGCTGCTCTACACGAAGGCGCAGCAAACGGAGCCGGTGAGCGAGCGTGATATTTTGGATTTGCACGCGGTGGTGTTGAAGAACATCGATGATAATTGGGCGGGACGTTATCGGAACATGCGCGTGTTTGTGACGGGCAGTCCGTTGATACCGCCGAATCCGCAGAAAGTGCCGACGCTGATGGCGGAGTTCATCGAGTGGTTGGCAAAGGAAAAGGCGCATCCGGTGAAGCTGGCGGCAGATGCGCATTATCGATTAGCGAAGGTGCATCCCTTTGTGGATGGCAATGGGCGCACGGCGCGATTGCTGATGAACCTGATCCTTTTGAAGCATCAGTATCCGCTGTCGGTGATCCAATCGGAGCGGCGGGCGGAATATATCACGGCGATGGATGAAGGGGATCGTGGAAATTTTACACCGTTTTATCAGGTGATATTTCAAGCGGTAGAGCGTTCGCTGGATCTGTATCTGGGAACGGATGAATAGAAGTGCATGAGTGACGAGATTCCAAAATTGCGCATGGCTTCGCCCAGAGAGGCGGATGAATTGGCGCATAATATCCAGCGTGAACAACGCGCGGTGCAACAGCAGCGTGCGTATGAGCTGGAAGATTCGCTCGCGCCATTCCGCGTGGGTTCGGTGCCATATCTGAACGCGGTGCCGCTGACGCGGGGATTGGAAGACCAGATTGTGTTTGAGCCGCCTTCGAAGCTCGCGAAAATGTTGAAGTCGGGTGAGCTGGACGCGGCGTTGCTCAGCATCACGGAAGCGTTGTTGAACGATGGCTACGACATTCTGGACAGTATGGGCATCGCCTCGCTGGGCGAGGTGTACAGCGTGGTGCTGGTGCACAAGGTGCCGCTGGAGCAGGTGAAGGAAATTTTCTTGGACACGGCTTCCTGCACGAGCGTGAACTTGCTGAAGGTGTTGCTCGCGGAGAAGGGCTGGAAGCCGGAGTTGAAGCCGCTCGAGAGCTACGATGCGGCGAAGAATCACGATGCGGTGTTGCTCATCGGCAATGCGGCGATCGAGTTTCGTCGTGCGAATCCTGAGGCTGAAGTGTGGGATCTCGGCACCGCTTGGATGGAGCTGACGAACCTGCCGTTTGTGTATGCGGTGTGGGCGCTGCAACGCGGGCAGGAGAATCGCAAGCTCCGCCGACTTTTGCGTGAAGCGCGTGATTTCGGGCTGGACACGATGGATCACATCATCAGCAGTAACACGCTTTACGATCTCGATTTCCGGAAGGATTACCTCGGCTGGCATATCCATTATCACATGGGCAGCGATGAGAAGCGCGGCATCGCGAAATTCATCGAGCTGCTGAACAAGCACGGGCTGGGGCCGACGTATCCGCCGAAGTATGTTTCATAGCATGATCTACGACGCGACATTGGATGAGTTGTTGCAGAAGGTGTGGGATGGCGGGCGCATCGATGCCGTCGAAGCGCGCCGTCTGTATGCGTTGCCGCTGGAGGAACTCGGTGCGCTGGCGGATCGACGCAAGCAACTGGCGCGTGCGAAGGCGCATGGTGGCAAGGGTAACGACATCGTGACCTACATCGTGGATCGCAACGTGAACTATACGAATGTCTGCAATGTGTATTGTAAGTTCTGCGCGTTCTGGCGGTCGGAGAAGGATGCGGATTCGTATGTCATCACGCTGGATGAGATGGATCGTAAGATCGAGGAGACCATCGCGCTCGGGGGGAATCAAATCCTCATGCAGGGCGGGCATCATCCGAAGCTCACGAAGCAATGGTATCTCGATCTGCTCTCACATATCCGCGCGAAGTATCCGGGCTTCAACGTGCATGGATTCAGTCCGAGCGAATTCATTGCGTTTCAAGAGTTTTTCAAAGAACCCGTCGAGCAATTGCTGAAAGATTTCACGGCGGCGGGGCTCGGCAGCTTGCCGGGTGGCGGTGGTGAAATCCTCGTGGATCGCGTGCGGAATCGCATCGCACCGTTGAAGGCGAACACGGGTGAGTGGATGGGCGTGATGGATAAGGCGCACGCGCTGGGCCTCGCGACTTCGGTCACGATGATGTTCGGTCATGTGGAGACGGTGGATGAACGCATCGAGCATCTCGAGGTCGTGCGCAGCCAGCAGGAGAAGTCTTTGTTGCGCTTGGGTGCACGGGGCACGCCGATCGAGCAAGCCGTGTGGTTCGCGGATCAAGTGGAGCAGGGGAAGCTAAACGGTGGCGCGTTCACGGCGTTCATCTGCTGGACGTTCCAGCCGGAGAACGCGGTGTTGAAGGCGCCGACGGTCGGCTCGCATGAGTATTTGCGCATGCAGGCGCTGGCGCGGATTTACTTGGATAACATTCCGAGCATCCAGAGTTCCTGGGTCACGCAGGGGCAGGAGATCGGGCAGATCGCGCTGAAGTATGGTGCGAATGATCTCGGCAGCATCATGATTGAGGAGAACGTGGTGAGCGCGGCGGGGACGACGTTCCGCATGGGCGTGGCGGATATGCAGCGGCTGATCAAGGATTTGGGGTATGAGCCGAAGCAGAGAGATAATTGGTATCGATTGGTGGAGCCGAAGGTGGAAACCAATGTGCTGCCGGATTCCAGCCGGCAGTAAGGGGGCTATCGTTTGCAAAGCTCGTGTGTGAGTAGAAAGCGAGTTTGTTTTGCCGCCAGGGTAAGGGGAGAAAAGGTTGTTGGCTTCGTCGTGAGCGCTTGAACTGCCGGCTGGAAGCCGGCAGCACGGGGCGGTGGGATTCGTCGGTGCCCCACTATTGACGGGAGAGGAAGCGCGGCCTAGCTTCGGGACGTTCCGGGGAGCCAACCAGCTTCGCCTGCAATGCGAGTTCAGGCGGATGCTAAAGGCTGAGAGTTCAGTGCGGGTGCACTGGAGACCCTTTGAACCTGATCCGGGTAATGCCGGCGAAGGGATGGCGGTCGCAGTGCGACTTCCCACCTTCACCTCATCCCGGTCCAAGTCAGCATGAATGTGTATATGCGTGTAGGCGCTGGCTGACTGGCTGAAAACTTGAAACTGAAAACTTTACACTTTCAAATATGATCGCACCGAAAGACTCCATCGAACCGCACAGCAGCGAGCAGTTGCCCAAGTCCAAGCGCGTCTATGTGGCGGGCCAGCTCCATGCGGATGTCCGCGTGCCCATGCGCGAGATCGAGGTCGGCGATACGAAGTCCTACACCGGTGCTGTCACGAAGAATGCGCCCGTGCGCGTCTATGATTGCTCCGGTCCGTGGGGCGATCCCGCCTTCACCGGCCGCTCGGATGAAGGTCTGCCCGCCTTGCGCCGTGACTGGATCATGAAGCGCGGTGACGTGGCCGAATACGAAGGCCGCGAGGTGAAGCCCATGGACAATGGCTACCTCTCCGGCAAGCACGCGGAATTCGCCAGCAAGGCGGAACGCAACCGCCTCGTGGAATTTCCCGGATTGCTGGGCAATCGCCGTCAGCCTTTGAAGGCGAAGAGCCATCCCGTCACGCAGCTCTGGTATGCGCAGCAGGGCATCATCACGCCGGAGATGGAATACATCGCCATCCGCGAGAACATGGGCCGGGCGAAGATGGCGGACCTCGCGAAGGACAATATTCGTAACGACCTGAACAAGCAGCACGCTGGTTCCACGCAGTTGCCGAACAGCGAATATTCGCCCAGCGTTTTCCGCCGCTTCCCGCAACGTATCCCGAATGAGATCACCGCTGAATTCGTCCGCAGTGAAGTCGCTGCCGGACGCGCCATCATCCCGGCGAACGTGAATCACCCGGAGCTGGAGCCCATGATCATCGGGCGTAACTTCCTCGTGAAGATCAATGCGAACATCGGCAACAGTGCCGTCGCTTCGAGCATCGAGGAAGAAGTCGAGAAAATGCGCTGGGCCACCAAGTGGGGCGCGGACACCGTGATGGATCTCTCCACCGGCAAGAACATTCACGCCACGCGCGAATGGATCTTGCGCAATTCACCTGTGCCTATCGGCACTGTGCCAATTTATCAGGCGTTGGAGAAAGTCGGTGGCAAGGCTGAGGACCTTACGTGGGAGATTTATCGTGATACGTTGATAGAGCAGGCGGAGCAGGGTGTGGATTATTTCACCGTGCACGCCGGCGTGCTCCTGCGCTTCATCCCGCTCACGGCGAACCGCATGACGGGTATCGTCAGCCGCGGCGGCAGTATCATGGCCAAGTGGTGCCTCGCGCATCACAAGGAGAGCTTCCTCTACACCCATTGGGACGAGATATGCGACATCATGGCCGCGTATGACGTCAGTTTCAGCATCGGCGACGGCTTGCGGCCAGGCTCCATCGCGGATGCGAATGACGAGGCGCAGTTCGGCGAACTCCAGGTGCAGGGTGAACTCACCAAGCGCGCATGGGCAAAGGGTGTGCAAGTGATGAACGAAGGCCCCGGCCACGTGCCCATGCACATGATCGAGGAAAACATGGCCAAGCAACTCGAGTGGTGCCATGAAGCGCCGTTCTACACGCTGGGGCCACTCACGACGGATATCGCGCCCGGTTACGACCACATCACCAGCGGCATCGGTGCCGCTATGATCGGTTGGTACGGCTGCGCCATGCTGTGCTACGTCACGCCGAAGGAACACCTCGGCCTGCCGAACAAGAAGGACGTGAAAGACGGCGTGATCGCCTACAAGATCGCCGCCCACGCGGCGGACATCGCCAAGGGCCATCCCGGCGCGCAATATCGCGACAACGCCCTGAGCAAAGCCCGCTTCGAATTCCGCTGGGAAGACCAGTTCAACCTCGGCCTGGACCCCGTCACGGCGCGCGAATTCCACGACGAAACCCTCCCGCAAGAAGGCGCGAAAACCGCCCACTTCTGCTCCATGTGCGGCCCGCATTTCTGCTCCATGAAGATCACGGAAGACGTGCGGAAATACGCGGCAGAGCAGGGGATCGCTGAAGAAGAGGCGTTGAAGAAGGGGATGGAGGAGAAGAGTAAAGAATTTGTCGAAAAAGGTGCAGAAGTTTACTCAAAGGCCTAAGAGTGGCGTGTCGCGCCGAAGCCTTAGTGTAGGCGGAAGAAGGGCTCAGAAGTTTATTCGAAGGCGTGATAGATTTTAGACGCGTTGGGCGCGTCATCGGCTAATGCTCAACGAACTTGATATTGTACGCGATGTTTCCATCCGCCTTGAGCGGGGAGGCATCGCTTTCATGCTTACGGGTTCGATGGCGATGAACTACTACGCCCAGCCGCGCATGACTCGTGATATCGATGTCGTGGTGGCGCTCGCTCCGGGGGATGTAGAGGGTATCATCAAGGCCTTCTCGTCGGACTATTATGTCTCGCGGGATGCTGTGATGAGTTCCATCCAGAATCATTCCATGTTCAATCTGATCCATCTGGAAAGCGTCATCAAGGTGGACTGTATTGTTCGCAAGGATATCGCTTACCGGCAGATGGAGTTTGGCCGCCGTCAGCGCATCCAGATCGAAGATTTTTTCACATGGATCGTGAGCAAGGAAGACCTCATCATCTCCAAATTATTTTGGGCCAAGGATTCTCATTCTGAGCAGCAGTTGCGAGATGTGAAGAATCTCGTGGATACAGGCTTTGATGCGGCCTATATCCAGCACTGGACGCAAGAGTTGGGAGTGGCTAGCTTATGGGAGCAATGCAAACCATGAGTGACACGCCTCCGGAGATCGCTGAGATGGTTCGTGCCCGGCTCATGGCGCGCTCTGGTGCGGAACGCTTCCGCATGGGAGCGGATATGTTCGTAGCGGCCCGCCGGATGGTATTGGCCTCCTTGCCTGCGGATATCACTGCTGAGGAGCGCAAGCGGTTGCTTTTCGAGCGGATTTATGGAGAGCCGTTTCCTATGGCGATTAGGCTTGGGTGATGAGAGACACGAAACTAACAACCCAAAACTCGAAAACCTGCGCTAGCGGAGTTTGTAGAGAAGGGCGCGGAGGTTTGTTTGAAAGCGTGACATATCCGAGTGTTGCGCTCTACTATTTGACCAACCATCTATGAAGACACGCACGCATCTAGCAGTTACACTAAATCAGAATAATCGGAAGTTCTTTCTGACAATGCTTCCCGCTCGGGATTTGGTTCAAATCAGCTATGCATCAGTGCGAAATCGTGACAAAGAAGAGGGGGCTGTCCAAAGAATTCTTAACCCTCGTCGTATCGACAGTGTAAAGGACTTCACATTAAAAGGTGGCGACTATCCAAACTGTATAATTCTTAATTGGGTTGATACTCACGATAAATTGAAAATAACGGGCAATAAAATCACTGTTCCTCTTAAAGACCGGGCTGCTCAAATAATTGATGGGCAACATCGAGTTGAAGGGATACGAGCGGCAATTAAAGCGAAACAATCAATTGGCGATTTGGAAGTTCCAGTGGCCTTTTATCAGAATCTCTCTACGCAAGAATGTGCCGATATTTTCCTTTCGATTAATACTGAACAGAAACCCGTTGCACGAAGCTTGGTTTATGACCTTTATGATGTTGCAAGCGATCATGTTGTCGATCCAGCAGCAGTGCGTGCACGTGATATAGCCGAACAGTTGAATGATCAGAAGGAATCGCCATTCAATGGTTTGATTCGCCTTCCAAACACAGAGGTAAAGAAGGGGCGGGTAGCTGGAAAGCAAAGCAACGGCGTCGACTTGTCCACAGTCGTTACCGCTCTCAAGCCCCTTGTGGAAGACAAGGGAGTCTTTGAACAGGTCGGAATAATCGAACTTCAAATGCAGGCGTCTGCTTTGCTCAATTTCTTTGAAGTGTTGAAGGGGTGGTATGCTGGTCTTTGGTCCGACAAAGACAACGTGTTTCTGACCGCTGCCGGATTCTCGGGCGCAGTCGACTTTTTCAAGAACAGGCTCGTTCCTTATTGTAATTCAAAAGGCTCTTTTGAGTTCAAAACTATCAATGAAGCGCTTGATTTGGATTCGCATGCAGTCATTCTTAGGTCGCATCTCAAAGGTCTCCAGGGTCGAGCTGCACTGCGTGCAGTGTCGGAGATGTTAACTGAGCGTTTTAATCCTAAAATTGCAGCAGGTGCAAAAAAATTGAAGTTTTAGCGCTTGTATGCCCAAAGGAGATGCATATGTCTCAAGACTCCTGCCGGTGGGGATTTCAAAGGCAGACATTCGCCTAAGAGTGATTACTCCAGTTGAGGCAGTGACTTTAGAGAGAGCGCTACTTGAAGATGCTGTAGACCTTTACTATTCGGCTTGGGTTAGTTTTATGGATGCGTTGCGTGGCATTCAGTCGGAATGCGGCACTTGGGCTACAGTGAAGTTATACTATTCCGCATTTTATACACTTCGCTCTGCGCTAGCGCTTGGGAAAATATGCGCTTTTCACGTGGGCCATTCATCCTTTTCGGTGAAGGCGATCGCTGGTCAAACTCCGAGTTCATGCACTGATAGAGGAACTCATAAAAGTGTCCTGAATACTTTCAATCGCGAGTATCCCGGACACGCTCTGGTTTCCCAACAAATCGATTTGCAGAATGCTTTAGATTGGTTGGTTGATAAACGAGAGGCGGCTAATTACCAGCAAGCGAGATTTAGCGAGCCTGAATTTTCTCCTGAATTTGACTTTGTGAATAGGCAAGGGTTACGCAAGACGTTGGGGACATATCTTTCTGACACATCACTTCTCTATGTGTTCGATCCTGATCATGCGATCGTCGCCTACCCGCTTCGCGCGCTCCAGATGATAGGCGATCAGATGCTTGCGGCAGCTATTCCTATGGCTTTGTCGCCAGAAGAAGAATCTTTTCTCAAATCAAAAGCTTCAGACAAGGTGGGCAACTTGACGGCGTTAGTTAGTGAAATGAAACGCTTGAGGCTCCTTAGCTAGTTTTGCTATACAATATGGCATGTAAGAGGCCTGAAAGACGACTTCTGTTAGAGCAAACTTGTGGCTTTAACCTAACTCTTTCCACGAGGCGGGTACTATGGTTGTTGAATCCGTTCCCAACATTTAACGACTATCGTTTGAAAAGGTCAGCCTAGCGCAACTCCGCTCTACCAATGTTGGAGGTTGAGGGCAGCCGCTTCTTTGAATTTCGTGCGTCTTTTGCCTTACTACTCCGTTGCTGCTGGGCGAAACCGTTCTGCAATCTTATCCACACCACCGCGCTTACCTTCAACGGGTTGAAAGGTGGAGTTAGTGGCGTTCCATCCAATTTGGGTGGGGTAGGGGTAGAGGGGCATTTCCCAGGTGGGTTTGCCGTTTTCGGCGTGTTTGCCGGTTAGGGCGAAGGGGGCTTTGCCGGTTTCGCGCCAGGCGCGGACGGCTTCGAGGAGGTTGGGCGGTTGATTGATGCCCGGGCCGCCGCCGTGGGCCAGACCCGGGACGACGTAGAAGCGGAAGAAGGACTGCACTTTTTCCAGTCCACCGCACTGGCCGATCACGCGCTCGTAATAATCAATGGAGGCGTGGTAGGGCACGACGGAATCCGCAGTGCCGAGGGTCATAATGAGCTTGCCACCGCGTTTCTCGAAGGCGCGCAGGTCAGAATTCTCTGCGTTCAGATAGGGCGCGAGCTTCGCCGTGTAGGTGTCGATGTCCGCCCCGAAATTGATCTCCTGCAGATTCTTCTCCGCGCCGAAAACCCAGTTGAAGAGATACAGGTGCCCGTGCGACAGCTCGATGGAACTGCCGAGCGGGATGCCATTGAAGATGCGTTCACCGGTCACGGCATGGCGCGGTCCATCGAAGAGTTTGCGCAGCGCGTCGGCGTGTTCATCGGTGAGTGTCTTATCCTTTTTTCGCGCCAAGGCGATGACGGCCTCGATGTCCTTCGCATCGCAACGTGGATCGGAGACGAACTTGCCTGCGGCGATCGGGATTTCCCGCGAGGCCATGTATTCATTCGCCGCCGCCATGATGTTGGCATCCTGCGACTTCGTGAAGGGGCACTTCTTCAATATCTGATCGTTCCACAGGAAGTAAGCGTGCAACGGCGTGCGGCAGTGCGCCGCGACGGCCGCCGCGATGCCATCGTAATCTTCGGGATAACGCTGCGCCTCCTGCAACGCTTGCTGACCACCCGTGGAGCCGCCGCTGAAATACGAGAACTCCGGCGCCTTCCCGTAATGCGCCCGCACGATCTGCTTGGCCGCCACCGTCATGAGATGCGTGGCGCGATAGCCGAAATCCTTCCACACCTCCGGATTGCCCACGCCCGAGAGCGCATTCGGCGCCGTGCCCATATCCGTGGTGGCGACGGCGTAACCTTGGGCACTCGCGCTCGCGAGCCCACCGGGATTGATCTTTCCCGCCGCACCGCCGTTGCCCAGGCCGAGGAAGCGCGCATTCCATTTCTCCGCATCCGGCAGCCAGACCTCCACCTGAATATTCGAGCCTTTCGCCGGTTTGAGCGTCAGCTTCACGATCGTGCGTGTGCCCGAGGGATCGCGTTCCACGCTGGTGATTGTCGCGGTGTCGATCTTCAGCGCGCGTAATGCGGCTGATTTATCTGCGCTGCTTTGCGTCGTCGCCGTCTGGCCGGAGACGGAAAAGCAACTGAGCAGCAACGCGAGCGCGAGGGAGGAAATCTTTCTGTTCATGGGAATGTGCTAGTGCGGGGATGGTAAGCAGGGCAGGGCGGGGCGTCGATGGTACACTCTGGCGCGTTGCCGCTATGGGCCAAGCCATGGGGACGTGAAAGCATAGCGAGGACAGCAGCCGTTTGCCGTGGCCCTTGAACGCTTTTCAAACTTTCAACCGCCCTTCATCCACATCGATGAACTCAAACATCGTCTGCACTGTCCCAGCAGGCAGACCGATCTCCTCAAGGCGTTCGTTCAAGCGTTGCGTCCCCGCATCCCGCCAGCCGCGCTTGCTCATGAAGGCATTCCATATCTCGATATCTTCGTCGGAGGGCTTGCGTCCGGTCTGGAACACCCACTCCAACACCTGCTCGTCACTACCACCCTTCAGCACCTCCGCCTCCAGCACGTGGTAGTCGATGCCTAGAAAACGGCAGCACCGAGCATCAAACGTCATGGCTGACGCCTTGCCACGCATCGCCTGCCATTCATCCGGTAATTTGCCTGCAGCTGCGAGACGCATTTTGTCCAGCATACGCCCGAAATAAACCAGGCCCTTCACTTGGTCGGATGGGCTCCTAAGCCCCGGAATGATCGTCGGATATGGTTTAGCCATGAGAGCCGGAATAAAGCACGTTACAATTCAATTCGCAAGCCGTGGCATCTGGAGTAATATGTCCGCAGTGAAACGATTCTTCGATCCCAACATCGAGACGAAAGGCCGCGTGATGCGGGCCGTGACTGCCCTGAGCCTCTTTATCGCCTCCGGTGTCGCTTTCTACCGTTCGACTGCGTGGCTGGGAATCGTCTTGGGCTTGATTGGCATCTTCGTCACCGTTGAGGCAATCCGTGGCTGGTGTTTCCTGCGCGCTTGCGGCATCAAGACCAAACTTTGATTCAATACTCTGTTCTATCTCCGCAGTCAGGTTAAGACCTACCACGCCAATGGGGCCGATGTGTGGAACATTTTTCCATGAATTCTATCGGCGAGAACCAGACGGAAGAACATCACCAGGACCTCCGGGGCCAAGACGCTGTCGGCAAGATTCGTGAACTGGTGGATAAAGCCAAATCCTGCTTCTTCTGCACTGCTGCCAGCACAATTAATTCCATAGGTGCCCGACCAATGGCCGTGCAGGAAGTAGATGATGACGGCAACGTGTGGTTCCTGAGTGCGGAAGACAGCCATAAGAATGAGGAATTGGCACGCAATCCGCATGTGCGCCTCTATTTCCAAGGATCGCCTTACACAGATTTCATGATCCTCGAGGGCAACGCCACGGCGTCACATGACAAGGCACGCATCCAAGACCTTTGGAACCCAACCATGAAAACGTGGTTCACCGAGGGGCAGAATGATCCGCGCATCAGCATCATCAAATTCGAACCGTATGAGGGCTATTATTGGGATACCAAACACGGCATGGCCGTCGCCGGTATTAAAATGATTATTGGCGCTGCGATCGGGAAAACCCTGGATGATTCTGTGGAAGGTAAGCTGAAAGTGTAGTGATCAAAGCTGCTGATATTTTTGAGGCTTGGCTATTTCTCAGCCACTCGTCCTAACTCCGCCAGCTTGAGCACCGTATTCCAATTCCGCGCCGTGTTCACCACTCCGATCCATTTATCGAACTTCTCCGCCATCTTGCTTCGGCCAAACCCGTGCGGTGTATGCAGAAACGCCACATCGCCCACAATCTCGATCTCCTCCCCCTTCACCGCACACGCACGAATCCGCTCCACATCTTCCTTCTTCGGCGCGCTCTCCAGTAACGCCGCATGCACTGACGTCGGCGCTTCCGCTGCATGCTTCGCAAACGGATTACACACGATCAAATCATCCCACTCCGCGAGTGTCGGTGCGAAGATCGCCTTGTCGAAATCGAATTCCTTGCGGCAGATGTCTGCGATGGTGGAGATGACCTGTTTGCGGCTCAGTCGGCTGCGGACGATGGCGTTGCCACTATTGATATAAGTAGCCACGTTTTCAAAACCCGCATCCGTAAGTTTCTCGCGCAACTGCTGGACGGGTAATTGCGTCTTCCCACCCACGCCCCGAAACAGGATGAGGTAAACCGTGCGCTTCATCGCTTGAAGATGTCCCGCTTTTACGCCGAAGCCTTCATCTGCGTGATCTGCTTCGTGGCCAGCCCGATCGGGCGGTCCATCGGCACACCAGCGCAATCCAACAACGTCGTGAGCAGATCGCCCTGGTTGCCTTTGATGCCCGTGAGGTAACGACCCGTATTCAGGGAACCACCGCCCTTGCCCGCGACGATGAACGGCAGATTCTCACGCGTATGCTTGTTGCCGTCCTCAAGGCCCGAGCCCCACATCATGATGCAATTATCCAGCAACGTGCCGTCGCCTTCCTTCAAGCTCTGCATCTTCTTCACCATGTAAGCGAACTGCGCGATGTTGAATTCCGTGATCGCGGCGACCTTGCCCACCTTCCCATCCTCATTGTTATGATGCGTCTGCGAATGGTGCGCATCCGAGAAGCCGAGTTCCGGATAGGAAACCCCGTTCGGCGTGGAGCCGATGTAACTGCTCACGCGCGTCGTGTCAGTCTGGAAGGCCAGCACGTTCAGATCGCACATCACCTGCATGTATTCGCTGCGCTTGTCGCCGATCGGGATCTTCACCTCGATGGGCGGAGAATCCGTCGCGTTGCGCTTGGCCACACTCACACCCGCCTTCTCCAAGGCCGCTTCCTTCTGCCGATACTCGATAGCCGCGATGCGACGCTCTACACTACGCACACTGTCCAGATACTCGTCCAGCTTGTGCTGATCGATCTGCGGAAGCGTCCGGCGCAAATCCTTCGCTCCACCCAGCACCAGATCCAGCATGCTGCGATCCAACGCTTCACGGCGCATGGCTTCAGGCGACTTCGTCCCCGCCGTAAGTCCGGTCTTGTTGAAAAGCCGGTTCAATACCGCTCGCGGATTCGTCTCTGCAGGAACTGCCTGCGTGGGTGAACGGAAACTGCAGTGCGAGTAATACCCTTCGTTCAACCCTTCCTGATTTTCCTTATGCGTCTGCGGCATCGTAGCCAACTCGAGCGACGGCAATGATGTCATCGCTCCGATATAATTGGCCGCGACCTGGTCCGCCGAGATGCCGATGTTGATCTGATTGCGCTTGTTCGCATCCGGCAACGTCGCCGTGAGCCACGTCGAAAGTTCCAGCGCATGCGGTGCGCCATTGAACGGCGAGATCGCGATGCCTGAGATGCCCTTCATCATCAGGACGTATTCCATCACCGGCTTCAGCGCGGCCAGAGCACGCGGCGGACTGGTGAGAAAACCTTCCGCATCCTTCGGCCAAAACTGATCCATGATCACGCCGTGCGGCATGTACATGAAACCGATGCGCACCGGCGGCTTGTAAGTCTTCTGGCCCGGAGCCGCCCAACCAAAACTCTCCAGCATGGGCAACGCCAAGGCGACGCCCAACCCCTTCAGGCACGTACGACGGTCGATCAGGTAGTTGGTTTTCATGGTGCTTCTATAAGTATCTTACTGCAACCGGCGCTGAGTGAAAGGGTAACTTGTGACAATTTCCGCGATGACCGTCTGCATCCGGTAACCATCCTTTTCAACGGCCTCCATTATCTTATCCACCACGATCTCATCATACCCTTCGATCTGGCGGCACAAGGCATAAGCCATCAATTTCGAAGTCAGATTCCGCGCGAGATCATCCTTCCGATCCGCGATGAATACCTTCAATTCCTTCGGCTTGGTGAAACGCTTCCCGCCCGGCAACTCACCACCGGCATCAATCGGCCCACCGCTATCATCCTTATCCCGCCAGCGTCCAATGGCATCGAAGTTCTCCAATCCAAATCCGATCGGATCGAGGATTTTGTGGCAATTCGCGCATGAGGCGTCCTTCCGATGCAACTCCGTGCGCTGCCGCAACGTCATGCTCTCGATTTTCTTCGCATCCTGTTTTTCTAATGACGGCACATTCGGCGGCGCAGGCGGCACATGCTCGCCCAGCACTTGTTCGAGCACCCATACACCGCGCAGCACCGGGCTGGTGCGGTTCGGGAACGACGTCGTCGCCAGCACACCCGGCATGCCGAGGATGCCACCGCGATTCGCATCTGTGAGCTTCACCTTGCGCATCTCGGGCCCCGTGACGCTCTTCTCCATCCCATACACCGTCGCGAGGGTGGCGTTCAGATACGTGTAATCACTGTCCACGAAATTCACCACGCTGCGATTCTCCCGCACGATGCTCTCGAAGAACAGGCGCGCCTCATCATACATCGCCGTGCGCATCGCGGGCGTCATCTGCGGGAACTTCGCCGCATCAAACGTCTTGTCCGCCAAGGCACCCAAGCCGAGCCACTGCGCGCCGAACCCATCGAACAACGCACGTGAACGCTGATCCGCCAACATGCGTTTCACTTGCGCCTTGAGTATCTCCGGCTCGTGAAGTTTCTTACCATCCGCGAGCGCGGACAGCTCGGCATCCGGCATCGTCGCCCAGATCAGATACGAGAGACGCGAAGCCAGTTGATAATCATCCAGCGGCACGATCTTGGTCCCCTTCTCCACTTCGCTCGCGGGCGTGATGAAGAGGAATTGCGGCGAAACCAAAATGCCCTTCAGCATCAGCCCGAGCGATGCCTGATAGGAAAACTTGTTCTCCCGCCCGAGCGCGAACACCTGCATCAGCACATCCAATTCCGCCTCCGTAGGCGGACGCCGATACGCACTCCGCGCCAATGATCGAGCGACGTTCCGCGCCGCTTCTTTTTCACCTTTCGTCGAAGGTGTCTTGCCAAAGAGCCGCTTCTGCAACGCCGTTGGAGCTTTGCCATCCGGCGCAAGAATCTGTTCCAGCACCTTGTTCGCGATGCCGAGATATTGCTCCGATTGCAGCGGAGACAATGTATTCAGATAACCCGCGCCGAACACCTCATCCGGCAGCTCATGCGCGATGGACGCATCCACGCCGAAGAGATCGCGCAGCGTGTTCCCATATTCCATCTTCGTCAGGCGACGGATCACGAATTCACCGGGATCTTTCGGGCTGAGATACTTGACCTGATTGATCCCGGCCAAAAACCTCTGACGCTCCTCCTCAGTCGGCTGCTTGTCCTCGTCCTCCGGCGGCATGTCATGCGTCTTTACACTCCCGACCGATTGTTTCCAGCGGACGACCGAAGCAGGGTCACCCGGATTCTTGAGGGCGAACTCGAGGTTGATCCCACCCCTTTGCCGCTTGATGCCGTGGCATTTGGCGCAGTAGTTCCTGATGAACAGATCGACATCATCCTTGAAAACCTTTTTGGCCTCCGCCTGCAACGCCGCAAAGTCCTTGTCTTCCACCACCGCCGGAGCCGCCCCTGACGCCGCGCCATGGCAAGGCGCAACCATGGCCAAGGCCATCGCGAAAAGAGCCATCGCCTTCACACCCGTCCTAAAAACACTGGACATTCTCATCATTGGAAGCCCGCACTATCAGGAATATTCAAGGGATGCTCAATCATTATTCGGGGACTCATGATCAAGGTGCTGAGTCTCGTTTGGGGATTGCCGACGAGGCCGATATCCATTACCGTTTTTGGCGATCTATCACCCTATAAGGCGTTGCTACGCGTATCTCATGAAAAAAGTTTCCATCAACCCATCTGCCAACAGCGCCATCACAAAATTGACCTCTCGCCGCTCTTTCCTCAAAACCTCCGGCTTGGCGCTCGGTGCGCTCAGCATCCAGGGAATCGCCCAGACGACCAAGCCCCAGAAAACCGTCTTACTGCATTGCGGTTGGGCGACGAAGAACATCGGCGATGTCGGCCACACACCGGGCACTTTGCGCTTCCTGGAGCAGCATCTGCCGCAGGTGAAGGTCATCCTCTGGGCCGCCAATACCAACGCGCAAGTGGACGCCATGCTCATGAAGCGCTTCCCCAAGCTGGAGATCGTGAAGGGTTCGCTTTCCGAAAAAGACGGTCCGGTCCAGCAGGCGGTCAACCGCGCCGATTTCTTCCTTCGGGGTCCCGGCATGGGACAGGACACCACGTTCATGGCCTACTGCCGCAAGATCGGCAAACCTTGGGGTCTGCAAGGCCAGTCCTATTTCCCGGACATGGTCACGGGTCCCAAGGGAGCGGATAACATCGCCCTCCTGAATAGCGCCGCTTACATCTATTGCCGCGACTCCAAGACGCTCAAGATGCTCAAGGAAGTTGGAGTAAAGCCGCCCGTACTCGAATTCGGTCCGGATGGCTGCTTCGGCATCGACGTGCGCGATGAGGAGAAAGCGCTTGCGCGGATGAAGAAGCATGGTTTGGAACCGAAGAAATTTATTACCCTCCAGCTCCGCACGCATACGCCCAGCAGCCCAGGCGTGGATGACAAGCGGCCGCAGAAACTTAATCCGTTGAATCCGACGCCGGAAAATATCGCCGACGACAAGCGCCGCGCGAAAGTCTATCAGGATCTCATCGCCATGTGGGTCAAGGAAACGGGCTGGAAAGTGGTCATCGCACCAGAGGTCTTCAAGGAGATGGAGTATAACAAAAAGTTCGTCTATGACCCGCTGCCGGACAACTTGAAGAAGCACGTGGTGAACTTGGACGATTTCTGGGCTGTTGATGAGGCGTGCTCATTCTATGCGCGCGCTCACACAGTGATCTGCCATGAGCCGCACACGCCGATCATGGCGCTGGCAATGGGCACTCCCATGATGCACACCTTCTCCGAGTTCCACTCGCCGAAATGCTGGATGTTCAAGGATATCGGCTTGGAGGGATGGGCACCTGAATTCGACAGCACGCCAGCGACGAAAATGTTCGAGATACTCATGGGAATACATAAGGACTACCCGGCGGCGCAGGCTCAGGTGAAGCAGGCCATGGCATACGTGGAAGAGAGGTCAGCGGCGCAAATGAAGGTGTTGAAGAAGGTCATCGGTGCGTGAAAGCAAACTGACGTCAGAAGAATACTCTGAAAGTAAAGTTCAGCCAACTGATGGAGGCGAGGGGCTGAATTGCTCGAGAACCCATGCATTCAGAAGAAAAACCGGGAAACCGAATTTTTCCAAGGAATCAAGCTGTATCTCATCTAATCCTCCTTAATCAGGTTTCAGAAATTTGATGCACGTTTTGGGGCGCATTCACCGGGCCAGCTCTGATATTTTAGAGCGGCTAAAAAAATGATGTTGCCGGGTGGAGTGAGGATTTTTTGGGTTCTGACGAAACTTTGGCGAGGAGCAGGGTTGGCAATCGATCATTCCATAAGTGTAGGCAATCTCACATCAGTATTTCATCCACCTTGGTCGCCTTTCGGAAGCGTGCTGCTGGCGAGTTGTGGCTGGCAAGCTCAGCAAAATGCGCTTCGCCACACTTGATCTTAGCGCTTTCTTTGTCGCGAAGGTCATCAGTGAAGAGGCTGCTCTTGGTTTCAACTACCAAATAAAGCCGTTCTGTGCCGTCTCTATCCACTAGGATTGCCCAGTCCGGGTTGTAGGGACCCAGAGGTGTGGGAACTTTGAACCAACTTGGGAGCTTGGCGTAAACCTTGATAGCTTCGTTTTTTTCCAACTGCTCCGCGAAATTGCGCTCGGTATCGGATTGGTAGATGACCTGTTCGTGGACGCTCTTGCCAGCATCAATCATGGACTTCAGATATCCGGTCAGTTCTTCGGTCTCGAAAAGTTGCTGGGCGTAGTATTCCTCGGCTCCGATACGCTGGTATTTGATGCCGTCCACCAGTGCCATACGCTTACTGCGGTTGATGATTTCGGCGGCCAGTTCGATGAACTGTTGGGGATTGCGTTTGAAATCATCAAGCCGCCCGCTGTTCACGAGGATGCGATGGATGCTTCGACGAGTAAGCGAGGTTTTGTCCTGGAGATCGGTAAGGATGTCCGGCAACTCGATGTCGCCTTCGTCGAGGGTCACCGGGGCCGAGGTGGCCGTCTCCTTCGTGTCCACGCCCGAACGTCCGATGGCGAGGTCGGCTTTACGCCATTGCAGACGGGTCTTGGCGATCAGGAAATTCGGATCTTTCAAAGCCTTAATGCAGGTCGTCAGCAAGGCTTCGTTGTCGAACTGCACGCGGTAGGTGGTTTTATGTTTGATACGATCCCACAATGCTTTGAACTCCGCTCCTTGCAGCACCGCCTGACGAGTCTTCACCTGCTTGCGCTCGTCGGCGTTCTTTATCTCCAGGCGTCCGGCCAGCTTGCGTAGGATTTCCTTCACCTGCGGCAGATGATCTGTGAATGGTTCCGGCAAGGTTAGTGTCCCGTTCTTGAGGGCCGTGCGCAGGGCGTCCTGTATTTTGCCTTGAGCGTTGACGAGGCCGGTGGTTCTTAGATGTTCCCACAGGACTTTCGATTGGTCAAAACCCAGGGGCGCGGGCTGGCCGTCGGCTCCTGTGACGGTAATGCCGGCAAATTGATGCGTTTCCACGATCCCGAAACGGATGCCCGTCTCTTCCTCGATTTCTTTCTGGAGGCTCTCGGCGAACTGTTCGTAGCTCTCGGTCGCGATGACTGTCAACGTGTTGACCTCGAACCCGCGTAAGCGTTCGCCTTGCTGGTTCACGCAAAGACGCAGGCCGCGTCCAATGGTCTGGCGACGTTGCTGTTCGGAGGACATCTCACGCAGGGCGCAGATCTGGAAGACGTTCGGATTGTCCCAGCCCTCGCGCAGGGCGGAGTGGGAAAAGATGAACTTTAGCGGCGTCTCGAAGCTCAGGAGCTTCTCTTTGTCCCGCATGATGAGGCTGTAGGTGTCGTCGTCGGCTGCTGTGGTGCCCTTGGTGTCTTTCAATACTTCTACTGTCTTTGACCCAATTTTCTTCTTATCGACCGAAAAATACCCATTGTGAACCTCCTCAGCAGAGGTTTTCATATCCACCTCCTTGAAAAGACTTTGGTAGTCGGGGTGCTTCGCTAGCCGGCGGTATTCCTCTTCAAAGATGCGGGCGTAGTCACCCTTCACCGGGTTGCCTTCGGCATCGTATTGCCGGTATTTCTCCACGGAATCGATGAAGAACAGGCTCAAAACCTTTATGCCTTGCGGCGCGAGGCGCTTTTCCTTGTCGAGGTGCTCCTTGATGGTGCGGTGGATCATCTGGCGTTGCACCGTCAGCGGTTCTACGTCGCCGTAGGCTTGGCCAGGGCGAAGGTATTGTTCACCTCCCGGATAGCGCAGTTCGAGAAACTCATCACCTTTGGCTACTCGGATTTCGCCCACCCGGCAGTCGTGATACACAGGCCGGCCCGTGGTCATTTCCAGATTATCTCCATCCTGCACAATCACTTCTTTGCGTGTTACGCCAGTTTTTGCCTGCGTATCCAGCTCCACTTTCGCGGTGATAACGCCTTTCTTGTTGCTGACCGACAGCAAGCGCACATACGGCTTGTTGTGTCCGCCTTCCACCGAGGCAGCGGCCACCTCGATCTGCTTCACCAGCTTGCGCTCGTAAGCGTCCACCGCATCGAGTTTAAAAATCATGTGATGCGCCTCGCGCGGCGTCGCGGAGTAGCGCAGGTTGCAGAGCGGGTTCATACGCTCCATGGCCTTTTTGCCTTTGCCGTCCAGGCCGCCTTCGACGCTTTGCGGCTCATCCACGATGAGGATAGGACGCGTGGCCCGGATCAAGTCGATGGGTTTTTCGCCGCCGGTCTTCTCGCTGGGGCGATACATCACGTTCTTCGATTTCTCGCGGCGGGCCGCTTCGTCTGCTTCCTCGGACTGCGCGGCCTGTTCGTCGCCGAACTTGTTGATGGCGCCGACGGTCATCACCATGATCTGGATCTGTGGACTGGTGGCAAAGTTGCGCACCTGTCCCAGCTTCGCCGAGTCATACAGGAAAAAGTCGAACGGCACGCCCGCATAGAGCGCCTTGAGGTGTTCCGCCGCCGTCTCGATGGTGTGATACACGCCCTCTTTGATCGCCACCGAGGGAACCACGATGACGAACTTGGTGAAGCCATAGCGTTTGTTCAGCTCAAAGACGGTGCGCAGATAGACGTAGGTCTTCCCGGTGCCGGTCTCCATCTCCACGGTGAAATCGCCCGAGGCGAGCGAGGCCGAGGGCGCAAGGCCGTGGCGGAGCTGGATGGCATGCAGGTTCGCTAACAGCTCATCATCCAGCAGGGTCAGCCGGTTGCCGATGCCCAGATCATTTTCGGCAAAGGCCATGCGGGCCTGAGCGTCAGCTCCGTCCCGAGTTACGGTGAACTCCGTGCGGCACATCTCCTGGCCGCGGAAGAGATCGCAGACCGCTTCGATGGCTTGGATCTGGTAGTCGAGGTTGGGCTCGAAGTGCAGTTTCATGGTGGTCACTTCCAGAGGGTATGATTGCGCCAATCGGGCGGCAGGCCCATTTCGGCAAGCGGGATTTCAGGAAATTCGTCGAACAAGGCGAAGAGCCGGGTGCGCCATCTGGTGGTGGTGCTTACCTTGCCCAGCCAGAAATGGCAGACGGTCAGCATCAGTCCCACGCGGTCATTGGCGAAACCTGGTTGAACATGCCAGTCGGGATTCTTTCTTTTACCTGGCACGGATGGCTTCACGCCGAATACACGATTCCAGATACGGGCGTGATGCGCACAGGCATTGCGCAGCGTGAAGATGGCTTTTGTCCATGACAGCAATTGCTCGTCCGTGAACTGGTAGTTTGCCGCCACCTGTTTGATCAGGGACCGGTCAATTCCATAGGCGAGCTGCATTACGGTCTCACATGTCATGAGCTCACAGGCCATCCAGAGGGGCAGATATTTGTGATCGGTACCGTAATTTATGTCGAAGTGTTTTACGAAAGCATCGCTTGAACGACGTTTTTCGTTGGAGAGCTTGCCCAGCCAAAGCTGGTATTCAGTCCTTTCCAGTCCCTTTAGACTCACCAGGGATTTCAAATTCCGCAAGCAACGTGACCAGAGCGCCTTTTTTTTGAACCCGGGAAGATTCCCCTCATTGAGGTACCCAAACGGGCCATGCACACGGACAAAGGTGAAAACGATTTGGGTTCGCACCGAAACTTCAATCCGCTCGATGGCGTCCAGCAGCAACATCCGCAGACGCCGGTCAAAATTGTATCGCCGCCAAACGAGGTTAAAGTCGGTGCCGGGATGGAAAGTGTCGGTGGGTTTTCCGGCGCTGTCTCGAATCCGGAAAGGGTATAAGTAACCGCTCAGCCGGTAGTAATTCACCGCCTTGAGCCGGGCAATCAGCTCGTCACGATTGGCGACCAATCCCCTTTTTAGAAGCAGATCGGCTTGGTCTTCGAGTGAAAGCGCGTGCTTGGCATAAATCATTCGCTGCCACCTTTCATGGAAAGCGTCGAATCAGGGCAAAAAAAGAGCCGCCGAATTGCGCATGCAAGCAGAGGCGCGGCAGCTATGATGTAGATACATTGCCTTGTCACTGGCCACTCGTCAATACCTGATCCAATCACGCAACGCATGTTCTCAAGGGTTGTTTCCTGAGTGTTTTCCGGGATTCCCCTAAGTATCTTGTTGGCAGTCAGTTGCATCAAAGGCTGCGAACATTGCCCAAGCCGTATTGCTGGAGGATGGCGGCGAGGTTGGTTTTGGCCACGTCGTTGGCGAAGGCGCTGTCGCGGAAGACGACGGTGGTTTCGCCCGCGGGTTTCAGCTCTTTGTGCCAGGCCACGAGGCCGAGGGCCAGCGGCTCCACTTCGGCTTGCGGGATGGATTTGGAAAGGCAGACGAGCAAGGTGCCCGCGCCGATGCTGTGGACTTCGTGGGTGCCGATTTTGCGCGTCTCGATGGGCACGCAGAGGTCGAGGCCGAGCTTGAGGAGCAGTTCGAACAGGATGTCCTGCTCGGTGCGGTTGGTCTTGAGGTGCTCCACGGAGGCTTCGAGGCTCTCGGCGAGGTTCGCGCGGTTCGGGTCCCACTCGCGGATGTTCGTGGAATCCAGCTTGAAGACGCGGAAGCCGAGATCGCCAGCGAACAGCGAGTTCTCGTCTTTGATTTTCTTCCCAGCACGGCGCAGGCGCTCCCGCGTTATGTGGGCGATGGTTGGGTAGTCCTTTCGCTCAGTGGGCTCGGGTAACTGGACCAAAATGTATTTTCGATTGCCGTTGTCCAACAAGTTTTGATTTAGAACTGCGTGCGCCGTTGTGGCGCTTCCACCAAAGAAATCCAAGACGATATTCTCTTCATCGGGGATCGTACCAAGGCTCAGAATTTTCGAGATTAAACGAGTGGGCTTCGGTGTTTGAAAAATATCTGGCGCATCCGGAAACAGAGTTTGAATTTCTTTTTTTGCTTCGTCGTTGTGTCCCGTTTCGCTCCACAACCAAATCGTCTGCGCAACCACCCCTTCCACGTCACTCAAGAAGCGTTTGTATGCAGGAACCAAATTTGTGCCGTCAACGCCCCACCAAACGCGCTTATCTTTGCAGTTCTGCTCGTGTTTTTCTTTGCTGTATCGCCAAACAGCTGACTTATTCGGCCAGATCACGTCACCAGTGTTTGGTTGAATGATGGAGTAGTAAAGATTAGGGCGCTCTTCTGACGTCTTGTTACATTTGTAATTATCAGCACGCCACAATCCGCGAGGGTCGTTATCTGGGTTCTTGTAAGCCGCGTTCGTTTTTTCACTTCTTTCCTCACGTGATAGAATTGCCTCCAACTTTCCATTCTGCCCAGTTGGCCTCAGCTTCGCGTAAACTAGCAGGTAGTCATGCGATGGAGAGAAATCGATTGTGTCGTTAGCTGGTGCGTATTTTTTCTGCCACGTAATACATCCCAAGAAGTTTTCTTCACCCAATATCTCGCTGCACAGCTTTTGCAGATTATCTATTTCATTGTCGTCGATGCTAATAAAAATCACTCCATCATCCCGCAAAAGATTTCTCGCCAGCTTGAGCCGCGGATACATCATGTTGAGCCAGTCGGTGTGGAAGCGGCCGGAGGCCTCGGTGTTGGACGAGAGTTTCTGGCCGCCTTCGCCAGTCTGGCCGGTGATTTCCAGGTAGTTCTTGATGTTGTCCTGAAAGTTGTCGGGATAGACAAAGTCCTTGCCGGTGTTGTAAGGCGGATCAATGTAGATGAGCTTCACCTTCCCGGCGTAGGATTTCTGGAGGAGCTTGAGCACTTCCAGATTGTCCCCCTCGATCATGAGGTTCTGGGTGGTGTCCCAATCCACGCTATCCTCCGGGCAGGGCCGCAATGTGCCGGTAGAGGGCGTGAGGGCGAGCTGGCGGGCACGGCGTTTGCCATGCCAGTTCAGGCCGTATTTCTCCTCCGCTTCGGTCACGGTCCGGTCCCCCACAAGCTGCTTCATTACATCAAGATTCACCGCCACGCCCTCCGGCCCCTCGGTGAGCAACTCAGGGAACAGGGCCTTGAGCGCAGCCAGGTTCTCAGCCACCAAATCAGGCGACTTGGTCTCAGGATCGTTCACGGTCAGTTTCTGCATCGGCATGAACATAAAGTAGGAAGAAAAACTGATTTAGGCGAGATTTAGCCCCCATTATTTTCATCGTCTGTGTCCTCCTCTTCCTCATCGAGGTCGGGCATGGTATCGGTGTCCACTTGCTGCGGATTGGGCATAGGCCAAACTTCCAGGGCTGTGTCAGCCAAACGTTCACCGCGCTGCACAATCGTTTCTTCATTCCAGGTTTCGAGCTGGCCAAGGCCCTGATTAAGTCGAAGAGGGCTTTGTGCAAATCCACCCGGTAAATCGCGCTTGGTGAGAAACGGGTGATCCCGATACTCGGAATTGTAACCAGTCAGTGTTAGGTTACCTAGAGTATGCAGCCATTTATCCTGCACAGTCTGCCAATCGGGGCCGAGAGCGGCGATCCACTCGGGTTTAAGCACTTTATTCTGCGGCAAGATATGTTCAATCGTGAGTCCTTCAATGGATACAGGCTCCTTGCGATCATAATTCTCGAAGCGTTTGAGGATGAACCGCAAGGGACGTAAACTGTACAGATGGTTGCGGCAGAGAGCATGGCGGAATTCAGCATCATCCGGAAACCTTGCCCTGCCTGAAAGGCTTGTGAAACGGGCTTGTATGGCGTCTAAGTAATTATCCTTAACAAGGTTTTGCGCAAACGCAGCAAAGGTTTTGTTGAGAACGTTGGTTGGGACGCCACAGACGGCACGGCGCAGCACGAAATTCTCAATCAATCGGACGGAGGACAGCATGTCGACTCGGGACAGCTGACCCTTACTATAATCATGGTACAATTCCAGAAGCAGTGGGTAAGCCACGTCGACCTTGAGTTCACCAAGATCGGCAAAGGCGGCAGCAAGGGCCGGATCTTTCTCCTGCCCCAAAGCCATGGCGGCATAGTGGCCGGCATGGGCATAGATATCTGCCAGCACCTGCTCAACGCCAGCAGCCTGTTCAGCGAGATAGGCTTTGAACTCATTGTAGACCGCGCTGATTCTGGGGATTTTACGTGTTTTTAAAGTCAGATAATGGCGCATGAATCCATCAAACGCTTGCCGATATGCCTCTTGTCCAAAGCGCTCTTCAATAGGACGCCAATAGCTTTGATAGAGCCGGGTCTGTTCGTGAGGTATTTGCCCCATGAGGACGAAGTTGCGGATGAGATCGGCCTGGCTAAGCGCTAGGCCAGTCGAATTCATGCTCTCAAAGATAAGCTGAGGGTTGTCTTGCCCACGTTGCAAGGCGACTTCAACTATCATCAATTTGGCAAGACCACGGCACAGATTCCGAAGGCCTTTTCCATCCAAACCGCCTATTTGACGGGTAAAATATTCAAAATTTTCCATGACGCGTATGGACTTAGCGTCTGGAATCGGTTGCTGGCCAGTGAGAGCCAGCATCGTCGTCTTATCAGTTTGGGTAAGTATGAGTTTATGGCGGCGCTCACCCGTTTCCTCGGGATCGAGCAAATAGTAGTTTCGGATTTTGCGTGCCGTGAAGCCATCCTCGGGCTCTTCTTCTCCAATGGTACGTGCCAAAGCTTCAAGCAAAATTGTTGCAGTGGTTACGCGCTGTTGTCCGTCAATGATCAGGAGTGCTGAAGGATTTCCCACGGTCTGTAAATCGGCCTCGACATAAACTATCGAGCCGATGAAATGAGCATTCACCTGAGGCAGTGAACCAACGCGAAGAATATCATTCCAAAGCTGTTCACAGTTTTGGAGCGACCATGAATAGGTGCGCTGGTAAATTGGAATGGTGAGCTGTGGCGAACTACGGAGGAATTTTAGCAATGGTAGAGCTTCGGCTTTCATAGTGATTTTAACAGCAACTGCATTTGAGATTCTAGACGGTTCACGGTCAGGTTTATTTCCACGCGACGGTTAAGCTGCTTTTCCTTATCGGCTTGGGCGCGGAGATTGGTGATTTCACGGCTGAGGCGTTGAAACTCAGCTAACGCTACGCGACGACTCTCGGCAGCAGCAGGATCAAGAGCAGGCGTGAATTTTCCGGTTTGGCTGGCGGCAGCATATGTCTCAAAGGCCTCGATCCAGCCCTGATAGAAAGCATGGAGGTGCTGGCGGGGCTGAGTGGAGATGTTAAGGGCAGTCAGAAACGCAGAAGTGGTGGGAGTGTTTTCCGGTAGGTCTGCGGTGGTAAGCGGGCCATCGAGCACCGTCTGCCCGGATTGGCCCTGCGACCATCGCAAGTGAGCCAGAGAGAGCGTCAAACCAGCGGCCTGAGAAACAATGAGAAAGAGTGGGTACGGGATGGAGCGATGGATCAATTCGGAAAGTCGGGCAGCTTTGGCCCCCTCGCGAAGGGTAAGCGAGAGCACGGCGATCTCCAGATATTCGCGGGTATCATCACGGTAGGTGGGCACGCCGATGGTGGCTGGCTTGAGTGCGGCGATCCAGAGCAGCTCTTCAATGCCTTCATTGATCTGGCGCTTGTCCGCAGCCGTGGGCGCTCCGTTTTCCACGAGATGCTTTTTGGGCACACGCTGATGCACGAGGGCATCGGCGGGAAGCTGCAGGGCGGCTATGACGGTGTCTTGGGGCATGGATTACGAATTTCCCTCAATCGCCTGAACGCAGGCTTCACGAAAACCGCAATCGCGGCAGCGTCTCGTCCGTCGGTCAAGCATCTCCCGGTTTCCGAAGCAGCCAGGACGGGGCAGGTCCTGTCCGGATTGTGGCGTGAGTCGACACGCTGACCATTTGAGCCACCCTCCTGCGGTTTGCATAAGTCTCGCCAAATGTTGAGTGGCCGTGCCGGCTGATTCGATACCCAACCCCAAGACATGCAATGCGGGGCCTAACGCTCCCAGGAATCCGACTGCGCCAACAACAAAAACCGCAAATTCAGCCCAGAAGCACCCATCACCATCACCCGAGTGAACTACGTCGATCTGTACTCCGTCAGGTTTCTTGACGGACCCCAGGATTTGACTGAGAGCATTGATTGTTTCCTGAATCGCATCTTGTTTATCCTTTTGTGAAAATGAGGCCTTGTCCGGCTTCTCAAACTTGAATGTGAAATTCGCCAGTTCCAGACGGGTGTTGTTGTGAGCGGAGCCAGATGTTGCGGGAAGGATCACGAGGGAGGCGACGACTTCGAAGTCGTTGATGCCGGCGAACTCTCCTTTGATGGCATGGGTGCCGCCAGGTGTGAAAAGGCTGGCGATGGCGCGTTCCTCCTTTTTCCCGATGACAGAAGTGACTGCCGCAGAGAGGAGCTTGCGGGCCTGGGACATATCCGCGCCGTGCCGGGTGGCTTTATCAAAGCGGGCATTGGCTTCTGCGTCTGGCAGATCGCGCCCGACTGATATTCGTTTAAGCCGATCAAGCACCGTTTTGGCCTGGGTGAAGGGCAGCAGCACTGTGCCATCATCTCCCACGTGGACGAGGTAATGAGGGGCGAGCGGATAACCCGGTTCAAATGATTTCGTGGCCGCTTCACCTTCTGCGCGAAGGCAGAATACAATGCCTGGCGGGATTCCAGTTTCCGGCGAGGTGGTGACGGAAAAAGTGCCCAAAGGAAGGGTCTCGAGTTTGCCGGGGTGAGTTTTGAGATAATGTGCGAGATCAATCCGAAAATCGGTCAGCGTGAGGTCAGCTATCGAGACACCGCTAGACAGATCTTCCAGATCGATTACGGCGTCCTGGAGTTTGAGGAGCTGGGTGCGGCGGTATTCCAGATCGTTCATCTGGTTGCCTGAATGTTGCTCAATCAGGTTTTCCTCGCCGGTGGCAGAAATATCGAGGAGGACCATTCGACCGGAAACGCGCTGTTCCAGATTGATATACTCTTCCAGCTCAATATTTGGCCAGAAATTGACCAGCTGGATGCTCTTGTTCGGAGAGCCGATACGGTCGATACGGCCAAAGCGTTGGATGATCCGGACGGGATTCCAATGAATGTCGTAGTTGATGAGGAAATCGCAGTCTTGGAGATTTTGGCCTTCGCTGATGCAATCGGTAGCGATAAGGAGGTCAACATCCCCCTCGGCAGTGACATCATCAGGGCGTTCCTTGGAACGGGGAGAAAAAGCCGTGAGAATGCTTGCCAAATCCTTCCGCAGGTTTGGAAGTGTGGTCTGGTTTCGACCCGCGCCAGTGACTAACGCTGAGTGCAAGCCGAGTTCTGACTTCGCCCAGCCGGCCAGTTCCTCATAGAGGTATTGGGCGGTATCGGCAAAGGCGGTGAAAACGATCACCTTGCGATTACCGGGATTTAACGGCTGGCGGACTTTTTGGGTTATAACGCCACGCAAGGTTTCAAGTTTCGCATCGCGAGCAGCACCAACTTGATGTGCAGCAGAATACAGAGTGGCGAGGCGGTTGCGGTCCTCGATGAGGTCCTGCCTCCAGCGGACCAGATCGATATCCTGCACCAATACTTTGACTTTTCGGCCGACCAGCAGGCTTTCGAAAGCAGGGTCATCGATTTCGAGGTCTTCGATGTCAATCTCCTCCACCGCTTCCTCATGCGCTTCGATTTTTTCCAGTGTGGCCTCAACATCTGCCAGCTGGCGCCTTACCGTGAGGGCGAACGATGGCACCGCACTTTCCATGCGTTTGAGCACATTGACTCGGATGAGGTGGATGAGGCTCTCTTCACGGTCAACTTGACGGAAGAAGCTCTCACCGCCACGGATTTGGGTGCTGTATTTCGCATCGTAAGCAGCCTGTTTGTGGGGCAAGACGTAGCGAAGGGGCGCATAAGCAGCCAAGGTGAGTCGCCGAATCTCGTTGTTGATCTCACGGATGGAGCGAAATTCCCCCGCGCGGTCCACATCCGGCTTGTAGTTGATCGGTTTGAGACGCTCTGGGAATGTGCCGGTTTCAGTCGTCCCGTAGTATTTTTCGATATGTTTGCGGGAGCGGGCTATCGTAAGCAAATCAAGCAATTTGAAGTAATCGAACCCAAGCATTTCAATAAGCCTGGATGGTGTGCGTTCATTTTCCCCAGAAGCCAGCCAGCGGTTGAATTGAAGTTGGGCCTTCCGGACAGTGGACTCGATGCTGCTGATACCTTGATCAAACAGGGCCGTGTCGTCGCCCTCAGTAACGAACGCAATCTGGTTCTTTAGGTCGGCGAGGCGGTTGTTAACCGGAGTGGCCGAGAGCATGAGGACACGGGTCTTCACCCCTTCCTTGATAATACGACGCATGAGGCGGTCGTAGCGTGTCTCGCGGTCTTTTAAGGAGGCTTTATTGCGGAAGTTGTGCGACTCATCTATGACGACAAGGTCGTAGTTGCCCCAGTTTACGTGTGAGAGTTCGATATCACCGGATTTACCGCCGTCCCTGGAAAGATCGGTATGGTTGAGAACATCATAATTGAATCGATCGGACGCTAGGATGTTTCGGCGATCATTCGCCTTGTAGAGCGTCCAGTTATCCCGCAGACGCTTTGGCACCAAGACGAGCACTCGGTCATTCCTCAGTTCGTAGTATTTGATGATGGCAAGTGCTTCAAACGTCTTACCCAGACCAACGCTGTCAGCAATGATGCAACCGCCAAGTCGCTCAAGTTTGTCTATTGCCCCAATGACGCCGTCACGCTGAAACTTGAAGAGTTTCTTCCATACTACCGTGTTACGGATGCCGGTCGCCGATTTGACTATCTTGTCTTCATCAAGTTCGTTCCCCCGATCTTTGAAGATATGGAACAGAATCAGAGCATAAACTTGGGAAGGCTCGCGTTTCGCGCTTATCTCGTCGAGGAGACTCAATAAGGCTGTTTTTCCTTCCGGAGTGGCCTTGATGGAGTTCCACATTTTGGAAAACCAACCGGCAAGTAATTGGGATTCTTGAGCAGACTCTGTAGCCTGGATGAGGCTAAACTCGTTACTGGGAGTGACGCCGAGGCCTTCGGTAGTGATCGAGCAGTTTCCGCTGATGACTTTCACAGGCATGCCCTGCGAGTCGTTTGCCACCAGAATAGCTTGTGGTAACGGAGCCGGAGCAACTTTTATGTCAGCACGTGCGCGCAACCACTCGGCGAATTCGCGGGCAAGTTTATGGGCGTTAAGTTGATTGCGAAAGCCACGGTCAGCTTCAGCGCCGAGTAATGGTTGGTGCTCAGATAGTGACGGCGAAATTATAATGCGTGCGCGGGAAAGTTGGTCCAGAAGATCGCGCATCTCACCAAAACCAAAAAGAGACAGATCAGGCGATGCAACATCGAGATTTCCACCTTTCTCGAAACTGGAACGTAGTTCTGTGATGACACGGTCAGTGCCTTGGTTTTTAACGATTTTCATTGTGTTAAATTGGAATAAAGAGCGGAATGTCAGGAGTCTGCTTGCAAACCTCTAATAGCAGCAATGCATAATACATCTCAGGCGGATTCCTCAATCCGAGTGCTTGCTGGAAACACTGGATGCTTTCGGACTTCGAGTGTCATTCCTGCAGTAGCCTGTTGGCTAGGTTTGGCCCTGAATCCGTTTTCTGCTGTAACGCTTTCCATGGCGATAATCCTTTCCTGATTCTGATAGCATCCTCCTTGGGTACAACAAGCCTAGATTCTATTGATGCGCAGGGGGGGGCGCGTTGGCTCAAATTAAAAGACACCGCAGGTGGAAAGTGAGGTTGAGAGAAGCAGGCGTTGAGTCAAAGTGGTTGTTACCCGCGAGGGACAACGAAATGAGTGAACAAATCCGGAAGAAAGTGATGAGACGCCAATGACCTGACGTTCACGCTTTGAAAACTCAAGTTTCACCGCAAATCACTACTGTCCCGATCTTAACTGGACAGCATTGAAAATAGAGAATAATTGTAATGGTTGTTTTTTCTATTTCATTTACCGCCCATGCGATCAGTTTGTTTCACCTTTTGAACAGAATCTGAAACTACTGTGATTTGAGCGACGGATATCGGGAGTTTCAGTGACTCAATGGGTTTCAGGAGCAGTCAGGAACTTTTCTCGATTGCGCTCATACTCGCTCAATGGCGGCACTTTGACTTTCGCCCGTTTGGCGTAAGCGCGGTTCATGGCTTTGCTGTTGTGGCCCAAAACTTCCTGTGCGAACCGTTCTGGAATCCCGGCGAAACAGGCGCGTTCGGCCCAGGCGTAACGGTATCAATGAAGCGTGACCCCTTTGATGATTCATCCAGGAAGATCAGCCTGGCCGGATCCCAGCCCGTCTGTTGCTGGCGCCACTGGCGGCGCGCCCGGACGACGTCAGGCCGGTCTGGCTCGCTGGCGCGGAGCGTCTTTTTTTATATGTCAGCCCCATTTTCGCCAGCGTCACGTTGATGGCCTGCAAGGAAAACCTGAGCCCGGTGGCGGTCCGCAGTTCCTGCAGTGTCAAATCGTTCTTTTTGGCCAGCAAGGCGCGCAGGTGGCTGCGGTGACTGGCGACAATGGTCGGCTTGCGCCCGGAAAACCGATGCCGCGGAGCGATATCCCCCGTCTGCCGCCGCTGCCGGAGGAGTTTTTTGACCAGCCCCAGCGACACCCGGAAGCGGTGCGCTATCTCAGGCCGGGTGCCTTCCTCATCGTCATAGGCGGCCAGAATGCGCTCACGCAGATCAACAGATGTCGTTCGCATGAACCATGCTTACCACAACCTTCCAGTATTGGTTACAGTTTTAATTGAAATGCTCTAAACCTCTACAAATGGGGCGCATGGTTTCACGAGGAATCAAGTGGTATCTGAGCTGATCCGGCTTAATCTCGGTTAATCAATTTGGTGCACCTTTTGGTGCGCGCGACCTTATTCAGGATTTTCACCAATATCATGCCTAATCCAAGCAGAGACTTGTATGATTGCTGTTGAGGCTTGGCTGCACAGTGGGAATAGCAGGTTTAGCGCAGGAGTCGATTGGGTAATCATGAGGGATTGAATGGCACTTCGGGAAGGTCAGCTTAAATTCTGCTCCACCTCCTAGAGCATTTGTCACTGAGATACTGCCTTGATGCTCATCCATCGCCAGTTTGCAAAAAGCTAGGCCGATGCCATATCCGTGTTTTCCCTTGCGCTGGCCTGCTCCCATACTAAACAGATTGAATATCTGTTGTTGGTATTCGGGTGAGATTCCTGGCCCGTGATCTCGGACGGTGATTTGGATATGGTCAGGATTTTGTTCCAAGGAGATATCAATGGAAGATGGTCCTTGGGAATGCTTGATTGCATTGAGGATGAGGTTTTCCAGACAGCGTTCCAAAATCATCTGATCGCATTCGGCTAAAATATTGGAGTCGGATGGGGCGAAGATGAGATTGATCCCGGAGGCAGTCGCTATCGACCGGTGTGAAGAAATCAAGCGGTTCACCAAAGGCACCAAGTTCTGCTGTTTGATCTCGAGTTGTAAGCCTTCCCGGTCGTTTAGAGCGATCATGAGCATGTCGTTCACCATGCTGGCGATCCGGTCACACTCAAAATTTAAAGTCTTGGTGTAACGTGCAATGTCTCCGGCTTCGAGAAGGTTTTCCTGAAGGAGGGCTGTGAAACCGCGGAAGATGGTCAATGGACCGCGGATGTCATGCACGACCATGCTGATGAGTTCTTGCCGTTTCTGCATTTCGTGATGCTTGCTGAGAAAGGCCAGTCTCAGTCTGGCGGCACCCTGAACTCTGGCCCGTAGCTCGTGCAGGCGAAAAGGCTTGGTCACGAAATCGGTAGCCCCGGCTGCCAGACCATCTACGATGACATCTTCCGAATTCAAGGCAGACATCAAGATCACTGGTACGGGCACTATGGGTTTTTGTGCGCAGATTTTTTTACAAGCTTCCAATCCGGTCATACCCGGCATCATGACGTCCAATAGAACGAGGTCGATATTCCCTTCGGCGTAGATTTTCAGTGCTGCTTGAGCATTGTCTGCGTGAACCAATCTGTATGGGCCATAGCCCAAGATGGCCTCGATACTTACATGGACGGTAGGTTCATCATCGACGACCAGAATTTGTGTCGTTGCTTGGGTTTGGCCGGGTGTGCTCATGTCATTCATCGCAGTTCAGAATTTCTTTTTCCGCCTATAATTTCGTCGCAATCGGCCGAATGAACAAGCGATGAACCGTCTGCGAGTGTCACAGAGGTGTAAAAAGGATGCCGTATCGACTGCAGCCAAGTAATGGTACAATAGCTCCAAAGTATTTGGAGATTCAAACCGGCTAAGCGACCTCAGGCCTTGCGACTTTCTGACTGGGCGCAAATCTTTCCGATGAGTTCGGAGAGCGCTTTCAGTTTTACCGGTTTCGACAAGTAATCATCACAACCGGCACGCAAGCAGCGTTCTTTGTCGCCGGGCATGGCCAAGGCGGTAAGCGCTATGATATGGACATGATTTACCGCAGGATCCTGGTGTTGGCGGATGATCTCCGTTGCTTCCAGACCGTCCATCTTGGGCATCTGTATATCCATCAAGACGACATCAGGATAATATTTTTCCACGCTCGTCACCGCTTCCTCACCGTTGACGGCTACACGGATGTCATAGCCACGAGCTTCGAGGTAACATTTCACTGCTTCGACATTTACCGGGTTGTCGTCGGCAATAAGCACCAAAGGTTTCTTTGCTGAGGTGGCGGCTTTGCTGGCAAGCGCATGGGGAGTCGAAAGCGGAAGGGCTTTCGGTGATGCTTTCTTGGCGGCGTTGGGTTCCTTCCATGGTATTTCGACAAAGAACTTACTGCCGACACCAACCTCACTGGTGACTCCTACACATCCACCATGCAGCTCGGCGAGCTGTCTCACAAGGGCGAGACCAAGGCCTGTGCCGTTGTATTGACGTGAAAGCTTCGAGTCGAGCTGGACAAAGGGCTGGAAGAGTTTGCTGAGCTGCGAGGGACTGATGCCGATGCCTGAATCCTCCACTTCGATCCGTAGAATTTCATTTTCTGCATCGCCCTGGATACGCAGCCATACACGACCGTCGTTCGGCGTGAATTTGACCGCGTTGCTTAGCAAGTTCACCAGCATCTGTTTGATCCGGCGGGCATCCACGCGCACGATTATGTCTTGCGGGTCTTGTACGAAAGTGAGGGTCTGGTTTTTCTTGGCCATCATCTCTTTGACCAGCCGCGTGCTGGCCGAGCAAAGATCGGAGATGGGGTAGTTTGCCAGTTGCAGCGTCAATTGGCCGGATTCAATTTTGGCCAGATCAAGGATGTCATTGATGAGTTCCAGCAGATGGCGACCGCTTTCTTCGATTGATTTGAGATACTTGGACTGACGTTCCGAGAGTTGTCCGTAAACTCCTTCCAGCAAGACTTCTGACAGGCTGAGAATGCCGGTCAAGGGGGTGCGCAGTTCATGGCTCATGCTGGCGAGAAATTCATCCTTCATCCGGCCAGCTTTTTCGAGTTGGGCAATGGCCAGTGCGAGTTCTTCACTGCGCTCACGCAAATTGCGTTCATTCGTTTTGGTCAGTGTGATGTCCTGCGCTGTTCCAGCAACACGGATCACTTTGCCGCCATCCTCTTCCACACATTCCGCGCGCAGAATTACCCAGCAACTGCCGCCATCAGGGCGCAATATTTCCGCCTCGAAAGAGAACTGCTCGCCGATGCCGGGAAGATTGGTCATGGCCATCTGGAATCTCACCCAGCTCTGCGCAGTGAATAGCGGACGCTGTTTCGAGGGTGGAGGAACTGTCCACGAAAGTTCGCGCCCTGCCATCTCATACAGTTCGGGACTCCACGTGACGCAGTCCTCAATGATGTTCCATTCCCATGAAGCCAGCTTGGCTATCCGTTGAGCGGAGCGGAGGCGGCGTTCGTTTTCAGACAGAGCGGTAAGGATCTGGATCTGATGCGAAATGTCTGCCCGGGTGCCCACGATGCGCAGGGCATGGCCTTGCTCGTTTCGTTGCATGACCTTGCCTTTGTCTCGGATCCATAGATAGGTGCCATCTTTTCGCAAGACCCGATGCTCTGCTTCATATACGCACGTTTCCCCACGCAGATGCTTTTCCAATTTGAGTTTGGCTTCTTGCCGGTCATCAGGATGAATTGTGTCAATCAGCAAGTCAGGAGTCTTCGGGTGCTCTCCGTTTTCAAATCCGGTGATCTGCTCGAATCGAGGGCTTAAGTAGAACTGATTTGTCGGGAGATCCCAGTCCCACACGCCTTTATCGCTACCATCGAGAGCGAACTTCCAGCGCTGCTCGGCGGCTTGCAGCATTTGCTCGGTTTCTACCAACTGCGAGATGTCTCGTCCTTCAACAACCAGATACTGGATGCTTCCATTTACACCCTTCAGGGGTTTGGCGGAGAAATCGATATCCACCAAGATGCCTTCCAAGTTCTTGATGCGTAATTTTTCACGAACCATTTCTCCACCTGCTGCACGGGTTATGCCGGCTCTGACCTTGGCAGATTCCAAGGGGGCGTCAGCCAGCCAATCGGTTTCCCAAAACGGTTTACCAAGTTCATCCTCTGCTTTTCGCGCAATGAAATCGAGCGCTGGCTGATTGGCTTCAAGAACCAAACCGGAAGGATCCAGCAGGCTCATCAGCTGGAAGGTGCCATTGAAGACGGCCTGATAACGCTGCTCCCGTTCCTCTTTGGCCTTGCGCTCTGTCTGAACGAGCGAGAGCAGGTCCGTATGCGCTTCATGCGCGCAGATGTAATGCCCAAGCATTTCTGCCGCTAATTGCAGAAGCTCCAGATCAGCCGCCACCCATTCGCGGTGTTCTGATATCGAATCATAGCCGATAAATCCTTTGAGCCCGGCAGACGAACAGATCGGGACCACCGCCAGAGCCTTGATCTTTTGGGGTTCCAAGATGGCCCGCTCGGCATCAGCTTCTGGCGGCAGATCATCGAGTGTACGCAACAGGATATGGCGGCCTTGGTGCATTTGGGCCATCCACCAGGGAAATATATCGGTGGGTAGTTCTTGGAGATTTTTTATCTGCGGTTTGACCCCCGGCTGACACCACTCGGCGGTATTACTCATGTGGAAAGAGTCCTTGGTCAACTCGAACAGATAAACGCGGTCAGCATTGGTCGCTTCACCAAGCTGTGAAAGAAAGGGTTCTACCAGTTCCCGCGGTGATCGCTGATGCTCTCGCAAACATTGGCGCATCAGATTGGTTAGGATGTGCTCAAGCTGTATCCGGCGACGCAATTGTATGCTATCAACCGGTTCCACCCTTTGGGCGACATGATCGGGTGTGAGTTGTACGATGGCGTAGGCTCCGAACCGCAACGCGTCTTTGTCTGCTTCACTCCATGTCCTTGGCCGGGTCTGACCGGTCAGGATGGCGCCGACTGTTTCACCTGTTCCATTCACTACAGGTGAGGCCAGGTAAGAATTTCTGGTAGGCACCTCGATAGAGTTGTCTGCTTCGTTAACGTTCTGGCAGTTGACGTCGTGGTACTCGACGGGGCGACTTTCTAAGATGGAATCCCGAGCCATCGCAGCTTCAAAGCTCAACCGTTCGGCCAGTCTCCAGACGATCGTGCGCCCGGATGCCGTGATCTCGACCAGTCTGTCGATATCGGAGATGAAGTAAGACAAGTAGTCGGCATGCACCAACCTCCTCAATTGATCGCAGAGTCCGCCCAGATCATCACGGCCCATGGTTCGTGATGGAGTTTGATTGACGCCGTTTGTTGGCTGATCGAGCGTTTTCGCGGTCATAGGGCTACTGGTCAAGAATAGGTGCGCAGAGCTTTGATTTCGGCGGACTTGGTTCTCCCGTCCACCGTGTCCTTGGCCGGACGTTTTTGCAATGGAATGTAAACGGTGAATTTGCTGCCCTTGCCCGGCTCGCTATCCACCAGGATCCTTCCACCGTGCTGCTCAACCAGACCGCGCACCAAGGCAAGCCCCAGACCGGTGCCGTCGTATTGGCGTGAAAGTCCGCTATCAAGCTGGACGAACGGCTTGAAGAGTCGCGAACGTTTGCTGACATCAATTCCAATCCCGTTGTCACTGACTTCGAAGACCACCGAGTCATGGATGCGATGGCTGCTAAGCTGAACCTGTCCCTTTATATGGGTGAACTTGACGGCATTGCCCAGCAGATTTACCAACACCTGCTTGATGCGGCGAGGATCGGCCCAGATCTTCATTTCACCGATGTCTGAAACAAATTGCAGGTCCTGCTGTTTCTTGACGGCCGATGGGCGGATGAGACGCAGACTGGATTCGCAGAGCGATTCGACATCGCACCATTCGCAATCCAGTGCGTTTCCGCCGGATTCAATCTTGGCCAGATCAAGGATGTCATTGATCAATTCGAGCAAGTGATCGCCGCTCTCGAACACTTGGTTCATATATTTGAGCTGTTGTTCGTTGAGCGGACCGAAATCCTGTTCGGTCAGGATCTCGGTAAGCGTCAGCATGTTGTTGAGCGGTGTGCGCAGCTCATGACTCATTGCAGCGAGGAACTCGTCGCGCGATTGCAGTGCTTTTTGAAGATTGCTGTTCAACCCGGCCAGTTCTTCGCGCTGACGCACCAGCTCCATGCTGGCTTGCAGTCGTTCGGTTACATCCGTCTGAATTGAGACGAAATTGATGACTTTGCCATTAATGTCTTTCACCGGGGATATATCGACCTCCGCCCAATACTTCTCACCGAGTTTGGAGTAGTTGAGGATCTCGACGCGGATCTGTTCCTGGGCAGCGATGGCTTTTCGCATCTGCGCGACGGTTCCGAGATCTGTTTCCGGACCTTGTAGGAACTGCCCGGGCTTTTTGCCTTTCACTTCATCCAAGGTCCAACCGGTGCGGCGTTCGAATGCCTGGTTGACCCATTCGATTGCTCCCTCTGGGGAGCAGATGATGACAAAGTTGCTGGTTTGAGAAGCGACGTATGAAAGCCGTTGGAGTGCAAGGCCGGCAGCTTCGAGTTGAAGGGTGCGCTCGGTGACGCGTCGTTCCAGTTCTTGGTTGAACATGGCAGCTTGTTTGGCGGCTACTTCTCGGGCAGTGACATCCCGGAGGCAACAGACCCGGCCGTAACTACGGCCATCAACGTACTGCGGCTTGGAGTAACGCTCCAGGCATCTCCCATCCTTTAAATGAATCACTTCGAAGCGTTCGGTCTCCGGTTGCTCGTACAGGCAGTTGACGCTGCTTTTGAACGCATCGGGGTTCTCAGTCTGGCTGGCAATATGTGCGAAAATCTTTTCGCTATCCCCGCTGACCATCAAACCGTCACCCAGATTCCAGATGGTCAGGAAATTGCGGTTGTAGTTTAGGATTCCCCCTTTGGGATCGGTCACAAGAATGCCGTCAGCGGTGGATTCCAGCGTGGCATTCAGGGTGGATAGTGATTGCTTAAAGCGCAGACGCAGACGCCGTTCAAAGACATAAGCCATGGACAGCAGGGTGATCACCACGATGGCCGGGATGGCTACTTTCAGGATATGCATCAGACTGGGAGTTCGTGGCTCCAGAATTCCGAACCATTTTTCGTATAAGGAATCGTAAATGCCTTTGGCTTTCACCAAGGCGAGACCTTCATTGATCTTGGCGAGGAGCTCGGTATTTCCCGGGGTGTCCTTTTTTACTGCGAACGCGAATTTTTGGAAAAATTCAAGCTGTTGATCCAGCGCATGCACATTGGAGATTTTGTGTTCCCGAAGTTCATTGAGGCCCACCAGTTTTCCCACCAGCATCGCATCTCCGGTGTCCTTGGAGAGCAATTGCAGGCCGCTTTCCACGTCATCCACGGTGATGAGATTCGTCCAGCCGCGAGCCAAGGCGTAGTCATGAGCCAGATCACGGTTCAGGACGATGAGTTTTTTGCCAGGGAAATCGGCCTCGCTTTTGATCCGGCTGTCCTTGCGGACGAAGATGCCGCCATGCATCGTGACGTGTGGAACGGCAAAGCTGCTGAACTCTTTACGGGCATCAGATTCAGCCAGGTTGATCATCACATCGATGTTTCCCTCTTGGAAGCCAACCAACACCTCGTGGAAAGGAGCCACCTTGATCTCGTAAGGCAGCCCCGCTTCTTTGGCGACAGCTTTCCAAAGCTCAACCGTGAAGCCGTCCGCGGTATGATCCGATTTGGTGAGCGAGAAGGGCGGGTAGGAGAGCTCGCAGCCGACAACCAATTTACGCGGTGACAGGCTATTCGTGATTACAGCGGCTTGTACATGAGCCACGGCAAATAGGGTCAAAAGCAGACTGATAACGCTCAGCCAGCCTTGCTGACGAAGTGTTGGGCGCAGGGATATATTTCGCATAACGCTTAGTGTTTGCATCGGTCAAATGCCGAATATTCTTTAAAACAGAATACGGCCGTATCTTGACCGAGCGTAGCCCGGAAGTGTCATGAGAAGGTAAAAACTGGCAGGGAGAATTTGCGCCAGCAGGGTGAATCGGCAGGAGCTATATCTCAGGAGAAAGTTCGGCCACCGAGGGGACGCGTACGATGAGGTAGCCCAGGTTGCGTTTGGTTTCTATCGTAACCTCCTTTCCGGCAATGGATTCCAGCTTTTTCCTCAGAGAGACGACGTAATTGTCCACCGTGCGTGAATTGGGCAGGTTGTTGAAGCCCCAAACCGAGGCCAGCATGCGGTCACGGTTTACTGGCACCCCTTCGTTGAGGAGTAGTAACTTCAGAATTCCCGCTTCTTTGGGATTCAACTCGACCTCATGTCCTTCGCTGGACAAGCGAGCATTGGCGGGGTCAAAGGTAGCTTTGCCCAATTGATAGTTCGCGGTGCTTTGTTGCTCTTTTTGGCGCCTTCTAAGGAGGGCTTCCAGTTTGGCTTGCAGTAAACGTAGCGGAAGCGGCTTGGTCCAATAGTCATCTGCCCCGACCTGCAAGCCGCCTACTTGGCTGTCTAAATCATTTTTTGCTGTTAGCAGTACAATCGGCGTTTGGTTGCCCAGGTCGCGCAGTTGTTTGCAGATGTCAGCACCGCTGCGACGCGGCAATATCCAATCCACCAAGATCATGTCCGGCAAATTGTTCAACGCGCTCTGCAGGCCGGATTCGCCATCGGATGCTTCCAATACGAGGTAACCGAGATTGGTCAGATAATCCCGGACGGCCATCATCTGGACCGGGTCATCCTCAATCAGCAAGATGCGCTTCTTGGTTAAGGGCTGCATGTACGCCATAAATTTCTATTTCCTTATATCGGCAGCCGTAAAGGGAAACTTTTGACAAATCTGTGACCATTCTGAGGTTTCCTAATCGGCCTAATCATCCGTTAGTAGAGTTGAGGCGGGGAATCCGCCAAGATGACATGAATACTTACGCTGAAAGCCCGTTGACAGAGAGAACTGAAGGACGCTCGATTTGTGATGGAGCCAGTTTGTGCGATGGCGTCAACCAACATTCCGAGATCGGGAATGATACATCCATTCTGTTCATCCCGAAGATACTGTTGATCGACGATGAACCGGTGATACATGAGGTCATCGAATCAATCTTATACCGGGAGGGGTATGAATTGCATCTGGCCAGTGATGGCATCACCGGTGCGGAAAAAGCCAAGAGCCTTCAGCCCGATGTCATTTTGCTGGATGTGATGCTGCCCGGCATGGACGGGTATGAGGTGTGTCGAAACTTGCGACGCTCACCGGAACTGGCCGCCATCCCGGTGGTGATGATGAGCGCACTCTGTGACCGTAAATCCCGGTTGGCCGGGCTGGAGGCGGGAGCTGATGAATTCCTCGAAAAACCGATCGACAGTCTGGAATTGAAGATACGGCTGCGAACCTTGACGCGTCTAAACCGTTTCCGGGTGCTCAAAGATCAGCGTGAACTCATGAACTGGATGGTTGAGGGCATGGCTGATGGCGTGGTGATCCAGTTCGCTGATGGGCACCTGCACTATGCCAATGAAGCAGCCCGGCATTGGCTGTTTCTAGATGCAGAGGAAGAACTAGGGGAGGAGCGGTTGCCTGAATTGCGGGACCGTCACTACCGGTGCAAAGGCATGCTGGAAGAACAGCAAGCCAGTTATGAAGAGCAATGGGTGTGTCCGGAGTCACCTACGGCACCGGAGTATGTTCTCGAGGTGCGCTGGCGATACGCCGAGATGAATGGTCAGCGCATCAAAGTAGGGCTGATGCGTGATGTGACAGAAATGATTGCCTTTGGCCGGATGAGCATGGTTTTTCAAAACCTGGTCTCTCACAAATTGCGGACTCCGTTGAACATCCTTAATGGGGCCTTTCAAGTGATGCAGATGGAGATCCCCGAAGTCGCCCAATGTGAATGGGGACGCATGGCTGGGGGAGCCATCGAGAGTCTGATTGATTTGAACGACTCATTGCTGAGGTTCGTAGATCCCAACTTGCGGCAAAATTTCACCGGACTTTATGAGGTTTCCAAAATTGAAAGTTGTCTGCAGCGGATAACTACGCAACTACGTCTGCTCCAAACACCCGAACTTCGGGTGGATTCTACCGCTATGTCTCAGGCGCTGCCGCTTAATGAAACAGGAGTGGAATTGCTGCTCCTGATCCTTATTTCCAATGCGATGAAGTTTCATCCCAAAGGCGATCCCAGAATCACGCTGAGCATTAGCCAATCCGAAGCTTCAGATCTGATGATCAGAGTGTGTGATGACGGAATGCACCTGAGCGCAAAGCAGCTCAAATCGGTTGCCCGTCCATTCTTTCAGGCGGAGAAATATTTTACTGGAAACGTAAATGGCTGGGGGCTGGGTCTCTCTTTGGTGAAGGAGTTGATGGATGCTTTCTCCGGGTCGTTTACGCTCGCAAACCGTAAGGATCAGCATGGTATCGAAGCTACCATAACACTGCCCGGGAGTCCTCAGGTTCAAATTCCGTCGCGAAATTGTTCTTTGCCTGTTGCCAACTTGGTTCATGCCCAAGAGTTGTTGATCAAGTGGTAGTATGCTTCAAACAACCCACTATAAAAACGACTATGATTAAAACCAACGCTTTGGATTTAGCGAGTAAAGACCAGTAGCTCGAAGCAGTAACGGACCAATAAAATTGGTGTCCGTTTTGGTGTCTGTCGAGGCTCTTGGGGCAGCTAACCCTTGCTGCGCAAGCTATTGGATTTGGAGGCGAGGCCGGAATCGGCTGCCTTTAAGACAGATCAACGCGAATCCGGACGTATCTATCCGAATCCGATCGTAGATACTTGGTATGGGTGTTGGTATTCGTAAGATGCCTGCTGTCTATATTCTAATCCGATCAGACCTGTTTTGACATTTAATCAGGCAATCAGTTCTGGAATTGGCCGACCATGGTCCACGATCGGCGTTGGCCGCCCGTTGAAATCATTGATGGCGACTTTCGAGGAATCGATGCCGAGATGATGGTAGATGGTTGCGAGGAAGTCGCCGGGACCGCAAGGACGTTCAGTGACGTCTTCTGCGCGCTTATCGGTTGCTCCGATGACGCGCCCCGTCTTGATTCCGCCACCCGCCCAGATATTGGAGAATGCGCGCGGCCAGTGGTCGCGGCCAGGTTGCAGAATGCCAGCAGCGGCGCTGGCGTCTCCAGCACCGGTACTGCGATCGAAATTGATTTTTGGCGTGCGGCCAAACTCACCCGTGACGACCACCAATACACGTTTGTCCAACCCTCGAGCATAGATATCCTCAATGAGGGCTGAGACAGCTTGATCGTAGTTGCCCATGCGGAAACGCAAGGCTTCAAAGACGTGATGATTTACGGCGTGATCGTCCCAATTCTGCACCCGGCCGCAGAGAGGCCCGCTCAGGCTGCTGGTCACGATGTCCACACCGGCTTCCACCAAACGGCGGGCGAGCAGCAACTGCTGGCCCCAGCGATTCCGTCCGTAGCGATCACGGGTGCGGGTATCTTCCTTGCTGAGATCAAAAGCATCGCGGGCTTTTGGGTTGGTGAGCATCGTCGCAGCTTGGGCTTCAAATTCATCCAAGGCTCCCAATTCACCTTCACGGTCAAAGGCGCGTTCCATGCGGTCCAAACTCTTGCGCAAGGCCACGCGGTCACTAAGCCGTTTTGCTTCGGCGGTGTCTGATAGACCAATGTTCGGTACCTGGAAGTTGGGGCGACTCGGGTCATCTTGCACCGCGAACGGAGAGAAGGCATCGCCCAGATAGGCTGGACCATTGTATTCCAGTGGAGGATTTACGCCAACGTAGTTGGGTAGGGGATTGGTGCGTTTCGCGCCCTTGCTGCGGAGGTAATTGGCCACTGACATCCAATCAGGCAGCCGGGGCTTCGGTTTATCACGCTCATCCGAATCGCCGGAGAGCATCTGCATGGAGCCAGCCGGATGTCCGCCCGCCTTCTGATTCATCGAGCGCAAGACCGTGAACTTGTCCGCAATCTTTGCCTGCAAGGGCATCAGCTCAGTGAAGTGCGTTCCGGGAATTTTCGTCGGTATGGTCTTGAACGGCCCCCGATACTCGCTGCCGATATCCGGCTTCGGATCATATGAGTCGATATGCGACAGACCACCTGGTAACCAAACCATGATCACGGCCGTTTTCTTGTGGTCGGCCAGCTTGGCGCTCTCTGCCTGAAGACGCAGCACGGCGGGCAAACTCAACGTCGCGAAACCGGCCAAGCCGACGCGCATGAAGCTGCGGCGGCTCAGTGGGCCCGGGCAAGGTATGATCGATGATGGCATAAGCTGTAAGTTTTTAGATGGCGGCGATCAATTCGATAGTCGGTGATAAACAGTTTTCATTTTTGTTGGGCGCCGAACACGGCGAGTTCTTTGCCGTTTGTCCCATCCCAGACGCGTAACACACTGTCTTCGCCGCCCCCGATGATGACACTGGCATCGGCGGTGCTGGCGGCGGCTTGCATGAAATCAGGCAGTTTCGTGATGGCGTGAATTTCGCGGCCATCATCATTGATGATGCGGACTCGGTTATCACCCGCAGAAGTGATCAATTGGTTGGACGCACCGATGAACTGGAGCGAGGTCACTTCCTTGCTCCAGCCTTCGATCTTCTTCTTCCGCTCGCCGGTGGTCATATCCCAAGCGATCACCACGCCATCAGCCCCGGCGCTGGCTAGTACCCGGCCATCTGCCCGGAAGGTGACACCCATGACATGGTGGGTGTGACCCTCGAAAAGGTTCACTTGCTCGCCAGTAGTGATATCGGTGACTCGAGCGATCTTATCTGCCCCGCCTGAGGCCAGCAGGGTGCCGTCCGGGGAGAAGTCCAAGCTTAACACGCTATCTGCGTGGCGTTCTTTCCAAGTCTTGATGACTTTGCCCTTGGCGACATCGAATAGAATAACATCCCCGGCGCGAGAAGGGTCGCCACCACCAGTAGCCAAGGTTTTACCATCCGGACTGAACCTCACTGCATTCACGCGATCGGCGAATAACGCGTGGTCCCTGCCTTGGCCGAGAACACGCTCGAGTGACCAGTGTGGCTTGGTGCCAGTCGTCAGAATGGCGCCATCAGCCAGAGTGGCGATGAATGATCCGTTGCTGCCTCTAGCCAATGAGGCAGCGCTGCTGATAGGACCGGTAATTTCTTCGATTGGGATTCCGGAAGCTACCGCCCAGACTTCCACTTTACCATCGTCGAAAGCCACTGCGACTCGTTGATTATCCTCAGAAAATGCCAGGGAAAGCGGTTTTGCAGTTGGTTTGCTCAAGGACTGCTTGGCGGCAGCAAGGTCAGCGGTTGCTTTGTCCAATACTTGCTTGGAGGCTTCGACTGCCGCTTTGGCGGTTTCTAAAACTATCTGGTTTTTGGCTTTGGTATCTGTGATGCGAGCGACATCGTTCTCAGCGTCTTTCAAGTTGCTCTCGGCGGCTGAGACGCCCGCGATAGCAGAGTTCTCCGCCATGATCACCGGTGCGAGTTTTTCCTGGGCGTCTTTAAGCTGTTTTTCCAAGGCGGCATCGGCTTTACCTTCAGGAGCTTTGGCGATGAGGGCCAAGACTTCATCCACTACTTTTTGCGCGGCGGCTTTTGCTTCTTCAGCAGGCTTAACAGCCTTGGCTTTTTCAGGCACCACTTTCTTCATCGTTTCGATGGTCGCATTGGCTTTCTTGAGAAGTTCATCCAGTGCTTTATTCTGCGCCTCGATGCGGGCGATTTCTCCCTTATGGAAAGTTTGCTCCAGAGTTTGCGCGGCAACTGTCCAATCTAGTGACGAAATCTGCTGTTCAGCGCTTAGACGCTCTTTTAATTCGATCAGTTGTTTGCCCGTCTCGATATCCCAGATGCGTATTAACCCGTCAGCACTACTGGTGGCCAGCTGTTTGCCATCGTAAGACAGGGCGATATTCAATACCCCCGGTGCGGAAAGCTCTTTCCCCACCGCGCCTTTGCTGATGCTCCAGAATCGCACTTTGCCATCCTCGCTGGCAGTGGCGAATTGGTCGGAAGTCGGTCCACTGATCACGGTAGTAACTTTGCTGACGGCATCTTTAAATTCTTTGTCCAACACGAGCTCTGCATCACGTGATGTGGGGACGGACCATAGCCGAATGGTTTTATCATCGCCGCCGGTTATCAATGACAGGCTGTCGGTAGACCATTCCAAGACTTTAAGACCAGCTACGTCGGTCTTGGAGGTGAGCATTTTGCCGGACTTCAAAGTCCAGACACTTAGCACGGCGTCGTTGCCCCAGACTGCGGCCTTGGTGCCATCCGGGGAGATGCTCAACAGCTTGATGCCGGATTTGTTGACGTTGCTGATGCGCTTGATGGACTTGCCTTTGATGGCATCCAAAACAACAAGGCCACCTTTTTCATTGGCCCCGATAATTTTTGTGCCGTCGCGGCTGATGATGGTTGATTGCAGGCCGAGCTTGGCATTCGCCGGTCTTAGAGACCCAACCACCTTTTCTTCCCGCCAGATTTTCACTTCGCGGAAACTTCCAGAGGCGAGTCGCGTGCCATCGGGGCTGAAGGCAAGCGACTGCACTTGGGCTTGATGCGCGGTGCCGGATTTCAGCGACTCGTCCAGTATCTGTGATACGAATTGCCGCGTAGCCAGATCGTATAGGAAAAGATTGTTGGAGCGGCCACAGACAGCGTAGCGACCGTCTTTCGTCATCGCAGCGCTGTAAATGGGATAGTTGCCACCCGTCAGTGCCTGAAAGACGACCTGTCGCTCTTGCTGGACAGAACTTTTCGCTCCCTGATCGATCCATGACTTCAGCAAGGAAATCTCGGCAGAAGTCAGTTTTACTGCACCTGACTTGTTGTTTGCCGGGGGCATCTCCATGTCTTTCTGATGGAGAGAGGCTTGAACGATGAGGCTTTCCCGACTTTTGCCTGGAACGATGGCGGGGCCGGAATCGCCGCCTTTGCGCATGGATTCCGGTGACTCCATATCCAAACCTGCTTTGGTCGTCGTCTTGTTATGGCAGGCCAGACAGTTGGCTTTCAGGAAGGGAAAAACGTCCCGGTAATAATCGACATTTGCAGCGGAGACCGAAAGAGCAGGCAGCAGACAAAGACCGACAGTAAGCACGGAATGCTTCAGCCAGCGGAGTCCTTTGCTATGTTCGGCTTTGGTCGTCATTTTTTCGGAGTCACGGCTGCCGTCGTAGTGGGAGTGCCTTTGATAGAAATACGGATCGGCTCGGAGACGATGATATCCACAGTGTCCTGAGGTGTCGCCGCATTGGTGACGGTCTTCATCCGTTTGGCAGCCTCAGCCTTGGCGGCCTCAGCTTGCTTTTGCTTTTCTGCGGCGATCTTTGCTGCATTGGCAGCTTCCGATTTCTTGTCGGTCGGTGCATTGGCGGCTTCTTCGGCCAGTTTCTTGGCCATCTCAGCCAAGGTTGTGGCCTCTTGTGCTGTTTTCTTCTGGGCGAGTTCAGCTTCTGCCACTGCGCCAGGATTATAGCGATAGCGACTCACCGCACTGCCATAGAAGGCGATGGTATATTCGCCAGCTGGGATTTTTAGCGCGCCCAAATCGAGTGATGCCTCGTGAGTGCCGGCTTTGAGAGGGATATCGAACTCCTTCACCTTTTCAAAACCTGAGCCATAGGCGCGCAGCCCAATGCCAGTCCCGGTGAACTCATCGCGCCATGTCAGCTTCAAGGGGATCTTCAGCACATCATTCGGGTTGGCTTCATAGACTTTGTTCGCACTGGCAGTGATGGTCACGGGCGCACCCTCAGAATCGCTGACGGAGACGGGCAGATCTGCCATAAGCCGGGGGCTGGGTATCTCCTGCTTCGCATCACGGACCGGCCATTCCATCGAGGCGACCCGGCAAGGGTGAGTGACTGTGTTGCCATTGATGATGGCACGACCAAATATCTTAGCCACGGAGTGAGCTGCCTTGGCATCGCTGGCAGCACTGATGATCATGTGGCCATAGGATTTGCCTTTCGCGATCTTAAGACCACTGGCACTGACGCCGGAGGGAAGACCTTCCATCGACAGTTCGATTTCGCCATCGAAACCATCTCGGCGGATCACCACAACTTCCATGGCCATGCTAGCCCCCGCCCGCAGAGCGACCGGCTTGGAGAGCGCGGCGCGATCACCATTACGCAAAGTCATATGCACAGCCCAAGCTGCCAGCGTGAAATCTGGCGCAGCCTGCCGGACGATCAAACGGTAAACATTGTCAGGCTCATTACGGGTGCCACCAAACAAGTCGCGAACTTGCAGACGGTAGGTGCCGTCTTCCTTGATTTCGAATTTACCGAGTACATCGGGCGATCCTGCATCGTAAGGCGGACCATCATAGGAATAGCCGTTGCTGGAAACCTTCATCGGGCTGGCGATGTCATTCAGTTCGGCGATGTCTGTAAGCGTTTCTTTTTCACCTTCCTTAGTGACCCGCTGGACCAGCACAAACGCATCTGTGTTCAACCCCAGTCGTTCAGAGGCCACTTCCACCCACCAAGTCTCGCCTTTTTTGGCGGTGAACTCATAGGTGTCCACATCGGCAGCAGGGTAAAAACTGCCCGCGATATCGCAGGGGAGGGTGATCCTCTGCGCTTGGATTTGTTGGTTGTTAGGTTCTGTTTCTTTCGTTTGCGCAGAGGCTGCCAGATTTGTCGGAGGCCATGACATGGAACTCACCATGGGGGTGGTCGGTTGACGCGCAATCGGTTCATCCCCGGGGGCCGTCACCAAGGCGAGCCGATAGAAATGCTCTGGTCCGCCAGAAAAAGTGAGTCCGTGGACTTTTACCAAGTAAGTGCCATCGGCGGTGGGGGTGAAATACAGCACTCCGCCTGTGCGGTTCAGCACGATGTCGCGGCCTTGCGCGTCAGCGATGATGACTACCGGCGTGAGCTTGGAGTCGATCCCCACAGCGGCACAATCCACTGCGATGCGCTGGCCCTTCACGCCTGAGAAAGAATAATAATCCACCGCGCGCTTGGTCATGGTGGCGTTGCAAATTGAGTTAACCGGCAACTTCATGGCGGTCTCTACCGAAGTGTTCGCTTTCTCGCGGGTCTGTTCTGGGAGATGGCTCGTCGAGAAGGCTCGGGCTGATGAGATGCCGAGCCGGGAAATCACGCGCGCATCGTAGACCCCGACGGGCGCATCGGGTGCGATGGTCACCAGAAACTTGTTCTCCACCGGCTTGCCATCGGGGCCGATCACCGGCTTGGCCATTATCTTGGGAGTGGAGAATTGCAACTCGCTGATATTCTCGATGCTTTCGCCCGTGATCTGGACTTCCACGCTTGAACCGATCTGGCCGCCCATGGGCATCACCGTCAGCAGTCGTGGAGCAGGCAGGCAAACTTGTTGGGCGACCACGGCAGTAGACGGCATTAGGGCTAGCAACCCTAGCGCAAGCTTTATGGCGGATTTAGCGGTCATGGTCAGTGGTTGTAGAGGAATTCCTTTGTATTGATGATCGCCCAGAGCAAGTCTTCGTAGCCTTGACGTATGGCCCGCTGTGAGTCTAGAGGTTTGCCTTGGGCATCGGTGCGAGGTTGGTTTAGATAGTTTTCTGCGATGTGGACTTCTTCGGGGGCAGGCTCGCGTGAGAAAGCGGCCAGATAGATTTCCCGGATGCGTTGCGATTCTGGTTTATCTTCCTTCACCAATCGCTCGGCGCGGCCATTGCTGGCGGTAAGCTTGGCTTTCACATCGGACGCATTCATGAGATGCAGACTTTGGGCAAGGCTGGAGGTCTGAACGCGTTCACACTCACAAACACTCTCACCCTCGGGACGCCCAAAGACTTTCAGGAAGGGGGATGCGCGGTTGTAGCTATTGTCCGGTAAGGAGATGGCGCGTGTGCCGGGGGGCAGGTCGGCAAAGTCGGACTTTGCTCCGGTAAGCTGATCGATGGCATCCAGCAAAACTTCCGCCTGCATCCGCTTCGGATAGTAGTGGGAAAAATTTTGGTTATCGATGGCGTTGTGCTCGTTAGGGAAGGCGCTGAGTTGGTAAGTCTGGCTTTGCGTGATGGCTCGAATGACGGCTTTTAGGTCAAAACCACTCTCTATGAAATGCTGAGCCAAAGCGTCGAGCAATTCGGGATTGGTCGGGGGATTGGTGTCGCGGATATCATCCTCCGGTTCGATAAGCCCGCGTTTGAAGAAATGTTTCCAGTAACGGTTCACCAAGGATTTGGCGAAGAAAGGGTTGGATTTTTCGCTCATCCAATCCGCCAGTTTCAGGCGCGGATCTTCGTCGGGTGGTATATCAAGTGTGGGTTGACCCAAACCAGCAGGCTTAACGGGCAGATGGGTTTTCTTGTTCTCAGTTTGGGCGATGCCGCGCTTGTGATAGATGAGATCTTCGTCGGCAATGGCTGTCGGTTTGCGACCCACCTGACTGAAGAAAGCTGAAAGACTGTAGTAGTCCTGCTGGCTCCATCGCTCGAAGGGGTGATGGTGGCATTGGGCGCATTGCATGCGAACACCCAAGAAAAGTTGAGCGACATCCTCCAGCTGCTGGGTGGGTTCTTTCACGCGCTTATACCAGGCCACCGCCGGATTCGCGACGATGGTGCCAGTGGCCCCGAGAATCTGGCGCACAATCTCATCGTAGCGTTTGTTCGCCAGCAGGCTGTCGCGCATCCAGGCATGGAAGGCAAAGTTTGCCGTGATGTCCGCTTTGTCATCCCGCTTGTTCTTAAGCAGCGCGGTCCATTTGTTGGCGAAGTAATCGGCGTAATCAGGACTGTTGAGCAATGCCTCGATGGCGAGATCGCGCTTATTCGATTCCTTGCTGGCCAGGAAGGATTGGGTTTCCTCAGTGGTAGGCAGTCGCCCGGCGATGTCCAAAGAGACACGACGTAGAAAGGTGGCATCATCGCAAACCGGGGAAGGGGGGATGCCGATTTGCTTCAGGTTGGCGAAGACATATTGATCAATAAAGTTCTTGGCTGTCGGTAAGCGGTCTACCGGTGCGCCGAGCGGGATGGAAACGCTGGCCACTGACACTTTACCCGCATAACGCACCATCACGGCGACATAGCCTGGAATATCGGATGTCTTGATCAAGCCCTCCTCACTGGTCTCTGCCATGCTCTTGTCGTTTGGCTCATAAAGTGCCAAGTGGGTGACATTGCGATCACTGCCATCTGAGTAACGAGCAATTACCTTGAGCTGCTGCTCAGTCTTCGCCTTCATCGAGAGCCGGTTGGGGGAGACTTCTATGCTGACTAACTGAGGATCATTGGTGGAGCCGTAGGGCAGGCCCTGAGCGATCCAGTTGACGATAGTGCGGTAGCCTTCGGAATCCGGATCGAGCTTCTTGCCGCCACCGTGGGGGACGATATTTGCCGCCTTCAGCAGAAAAAGGCTTTGCTCCGGAGCTGGCCGAAATATGCGCCTGCCTTTGCCTTCCTTGACGATGTGCTCGTAATCCTCCTCAGGTTCGAACCCCAACAATGAAAGCCTGAAACCGCGCTGGCCGGTCACAGCCTTGGCGTGACACCCACCGGAATTACAGCTGGATTTGGTCAGGATCGGAACGACATCGTTCACGAAATTTAGCGGACGAGAGGCTTCGGAGGCGAATCCGACCACTGCAGAGCCGAACATTGCCATCAAGGCAATACAGGCCGTTCGCAATAGTGGCGGCTTGGGGTCCATGCTTTGATGCATTGACGCTGAAAACGGCGTTTTCCTCAAATTATTTTTCGGATGCCCACGAACGGTTTTAAGGGGATAATTGGTTCTTATATACTGCAACGATACGACAGAGAAATTGAGGCTAGGAACAGTCTGCCTGAATCAATTTACCAAAAAGCACAGACTGCTTCCGGGGATAAGAAAATTACAAAGAAGAGGGGGATTGGCTGAGCGCGAAGCAAGGTTAAAGCTTAGTCTGACGTCGTGTTGGGGCATAAAGACGGATGTCCATCTTGGTGTCCTTTGGAAGGCTCTTGCCTCCTAAACCGTTGCTGCACACGCAGTTGGAATTGGGGGCGAGGGTCGGAATCGCTCGAAAACCCAAGTTTTCAAACGAAAAGTCGCACTTTTCTCCAAGGAATCAAGCTGCATCTGATCTAATCCGACTTAATCCGGCTTAAGCATTTTGGTGCACGTTTTGGTGCACATACAAAGTTTGCGTGCTTTATACCAATTCTAGTTTGGAATTGCACTATTTGGCAGCTTGGTAAAGTTAGGGTTCATGCCGAAAAGATATCGTCTGAACCGGCCGGATTTGGCGGCGGCGGTGAAGACGGCCTTGGTTGGGTGCCCGGACGCGGTCGCGCAGCGGCGCTTGTTGACGATGCGTTTAGCCGCCAGCGGCCAGTTCAGCGCGGCGGAGCTCGCGGAGCAGGTGGGCATCAGCCGCCGTCAGTTTTTCCACTGGGTCAAAGCGTTCAAGGCCGGTGGTGTGGCCGGTTTGCTCGCGCGCAGACATAGCGGTGGGGCTCCGCCGCAGATCACGGGCAAAGCCCTGGCCGAACTTAAGGAAGGCTTGCAGACGGGTGGCTGGAAGCGGGCCAAGGAGATCCAACACTGGCTCCAAAAGCAGCACCGCAAGAAGCTCACGCTCAAAGGGGTATACTACTGGCTGGGAAAATTGGGCGGAGTCTTGAAGGTGCCGCGCAAGACTCACGCGCTCAAAGACGCGGCCGTCAGCGTACACTTCCAGCAGACGCTGTGCGACAGGCTCAGGAACCTGAACGTGGCTGGTGGCAGGCCGGTCCGCCTGTGGGTGGCCGATGAACACCGCTATGGCCTGATCCCCGTGGTGCGCAAATGCTGGACTTTGCGCGGCCCACGGCTCCGTATCAGACCAAATACGAGTGGGGCTATCTTTACAGTGCGCTGGAGGTTGACGGCGAGAACGCCGCCGAGTTTGCCTGCCTGCCCGGAGTAAGCCTGACATTGAGCCATTTGTTTCTGGAACGCGTGGCTGCCCGCGACCCCCAAGCCGAGCACGTGGTGATCTGGGATCAGGCGGGCTTTCACCCGCAGCCACACCTCCATAGCCTGCCGGGGCGGGTCCACCTGCTGCCCCTGCCACCCTACAGTCCGGAGTTGAACCCGGTGGAAATCATCGGCGATGTGATCAAGGACCGGATCGCCAACACCTTATGGCCCACCCTGGAAACCCTGGAAGCCGCCTTGGGCGAAGAACTCCTGCCCATCTATCAAAACCCCGAACGCGTCCGGAGCCTCGTTTCACACCCTTGGCTCATCGATCAGGTAAACGCTTCCGAACGGTGAATAGTGCAGTTTCATGCTAGAACTGGTATAACTCTTCCTCTGGCCCGAAAAAGCGAAGTCACGTCACATACAAACAGCCATTATGATTAAGCACGCATTAGGAACTGCGTTTGCTAGTCCATATTATCGGAAATCTTGAAGGTGAATGTGATCAAGATGAATAGGTAGCGGATCAAAGCCCCGCCGGCCTAAAAGTCAGCAGGGCTCTGAAATTAGTTTTCCGATATTTAGCGATTACCAGACGCTACGGTTGGGTGATGGTCACATGGAAGAACGCCTTGGGAGTCGCAGCGACTGACGTGTTGATACGCACCGTCACCTGCTCCAGATTACCCCCCAGATCTACCGGTGGCATGACGGTCTTGGACAGTGTGTTCTGCATGGTCACATCGGAGGCGGCGGTGACTACAATCGTGATACCCGTCGCGAGTTTGTTGCGCTGATAGCGAACGGCGGGATAGTCCGTGCCGTCATCATTCACGATGACCAAGACAGGCCAACTGAAGGATGCATCGTTGTCCGGCACCGTGCCGAAAGCAAACTCTCCGATGTTGCTCAATCCATCCTCATCGCCGTCATCAGCCGGACCATTTTGCCCAGCTGTCAGTGAGGACCCGGCGATGAAAGTGGCGAAATCAAGGCCTGCCGGAGCAGCCACCTCATCACCGTTCAGATAAAGCAGGTAGTTGACCGTCTCTCCGTTGAAGCTGGCTCCGCTGGCTCCGACGAGGATCTTACCATCGATACCGATGTGGAAAGATTGAGCCCCACCAGAATTGAACCCGGTGCCCAGAGTGAACGTGGCATCTACAGAACCATTCCCATTGAGACGCACGAATCCACGCGCTGAGGAGGAACCAAAGGTGCTGAAGGAACCACCCACCAAAATACGGCCATTGGCCTGGACGGCGATCCCATAGACACCATCCGTTACCACGCCCACGGAGGCGGCAAAACTCGCGTTCACCGTGCCCGTGTACGAAAGCTTCACCAAGTTACCATAACCGATACCGTTCAGATTGGACAGGAATTGGCCAGCAACCAGCAATTCGTTGTCATGCGTTACCGCCAGATGCTCCACGCTGCCGCTGAAGTTGGCGGTAAATCCAGCATCGCGCACGCCAGACGAGGAGATGATGGCCAATCCTTGTGAGGTACCAAGCGTGAATGAACCCGCGATGGCATAACGGCCATCGGGCAGAACCTTCACATCATAGACAAACGGGGAACCACTATTGAAAGGCGCAAAGGATGTATCCACGGTGCCGTTAGCATTGATGCGAGCCAGACCGCGGATGTTGTTCCCATTCACCGTGTCAAATGCCCCGGCCACCAGATACTGTCCATTGGATAGTCGCTGGACATCATAGATGTTCGGGGAGCCACCGAAATACTTGAAACCACCGCCCAGATTCGCAGCGAAGGTAGCATCGATGGTGCCGTCCAGATTCAGACGGGCAAGACCGTATGCGGTTTGCCCGGCGATGAAGTTGAAATTGCCGCCCACCACGATAGTGCTGGAAGAGCCGCCGGAAACGATTGCACTTACCCCAGCGGATGGAGCCGGATTGAAGGAGGCATCAACGGTGCCGTCCAGATTCAGCAAGGCCATCCGGGAGCGAGAGGTATTGTTTCCAGTAGCACCAGCGGAAGTGAAACTGTTACCACTGATGATCACACGTCCGTCTTCCAGGCCAAAGACAGTATTGAGCGTGCTGTTCGCACCCGCTGTAATCGGGAAACCGGATACGGAACCGGCTGGCGGCACGATCACGTTCACAGCGACAGGATCACTCTCCACAAAGCCCTCATCATTGGTGATGACCACAGTGTAACTACCGGAGTTATCCGGACTGCTGGGAGAGATAGTGAGGGTGGCGCCGTTCTCTGAAGGCAAGTCATCCCCGTTCTTTTTCCACTGATAAGTAAGCGTGGGCAAACCGACAGCATCCACTTTCAGGGTGATGCTATTGGGGGCGAAATACAGACCACCCACCGGCTGTTTCAGGATGACGGGCGCATCCAACACGATCAACCGCGTTTCGTTGCTGGTTTTGTTGCCAGAATCGTTGGATATCACCACCGTGTAGTTGCCGTCATTCGCCGCACTGACGTTGTTCAGGGTGAGAGTGGCGGTGTTGACACCACTGATATTCGCATCATAGGCAAGGTCATCCCCATTTTTCTGCCATTGGTAGGAGATTGCCGAGGTACCAGTCGCATAGGCGGTGAACTGGACTGTGGTAGCCGGATCAACGATCACCAGTGACGGCTGTGACACCACAAAAGCCAACCCAACCGGGGTGCCATGCAATATGGCGAAGTTGGATACATCAACTCCGCCGAACTTTTGGAAGGAACCACCAAGATAGATAGTGCCATCGGCAGCTAGCCGGACAATTTCCGAACGGCGGCCATTTCCCTCGATGCCGGGGCCTTGATTAAACGTGGTGTCGATCACACCATTGGCCAGCACCTTGACCAGACCGGCCCCTGCGCCACCAAAGAATATGAAATCACCTGCGGCCAAGATGGAACCGTCCTCCTGGATGGCGATGGATGAAACACGCTGACTGCTTGTGGAGCCAAACACCGTCGCATTGGGGGCAAATGCCGTATCAAGTGTGCCGTCCAGATTGAAGCGGCACAATGAGGACTGCGGTGTGCTGTTGACGGCGGTAAAGCTGCCGCCAACCAGCAATCTTCCATCGGCCTGAAACTCTACTGCACCGACGCTGTTATCCAGGTTCGGCAGGGCAAAACCGTTGACGCGGGTGCCGTCTTGGTTCAACAGGAACAATTGTCCGTTACTCCCGGCATATTGTGTGGTTCCACCAATCGCGATTTTACCTGTCGGGCTGATGGCACAAGTGGTGACACTTGCGAATTGCGGGGCGAGAGAAACAAATGAGGTGTCCACTGAGCCATCGGGATTCAAGATGGCAATGGCCCGTGTGCCAGTCACTCCACCGATGGAGGTGAAACCGCCCGCCACAAGGATGCGTCCATCCGGGAACAGATCCACATCATTGACCGTATTATCCACCGTACCCAAGTTGGCGATGAAAGCCGTATCCAAGGTAAGATTGGCGTTATAGCGCACCAAGCGTGTCACCGTAGTGCTGCTGATCGAGGTGAACTGACCGGCTACCAGAATCTTGCCATCAGGCTGACGCACCATGTCATAGATGACATTGTTGGCAGCGGCGTTGAAGGGATCCAAAGACCCGTCCGCGTTGAAGATACCCATGTAGGCACGAGAACTGGTGGAATTGTTTTTGTCCCGCAGGCTGGTAAAGCCACCGGCAATAATGATCCGACCATCCGGCATGAAATCGACGGCCCGTATGTCTTGATTGCCTGCTCCAGCCGCGAGCGGGAATCCCGCCGGATCATTCCCAGATGGTAGCTCCACAACGGAAATGGTCGCTGTCGCACTGGTTACATCATCACCACCACTCGATGCCACGACGTAGTAATCACCTGCGTCAGTCAGTGTCGGATTACTGATAGTAAGAAAAGGCTGGTTCCCACCGACCGGGCTTTCATTGTGATACCATTGATACGAGAAGGGCGACGGACCGGTAAAAGCTGCCTTGAGGGTGAAAGGAACACCCACGAAACGGACACCGGATTGAGGAGATTCCACCAGCGTCAGGTCTGCGTAAACGGACAAGCTTGCTGCACGGCTTTCCAAGCTGGCCCCTCCAACGGACACAGTCACTGAGTAGACATCACTGTCAGCCGGTTCGGCATTGGCGATGGAGAGCGTGGCAGTGTTTGCTCCGGAGATGTCGCCGCCGTTCGACAGCGGCGAGCCGTTCTTCTTCCACTGGTAGGTGATCGTGCCAATAGTGGATTCCGCAATCACATTGAATTGCGCGGTCGCTCCGGCATTAGCCTTGGTGGCATAAGGATGACGACGGATGGCCAAGGGGACATCGTCTCCGTAAAGACGCACCAAACGGTTGGCAGTGCTGCCTTTATATTGGGTGAAGTTACCGCCCACCCAAAGGCGTCCGTTGGGTTCCACGACGATGCGGTTGACATCCGCATTGAAACCGGTGCCGAGATTTATCGTTGTATCCAGGGTGCCATCGGGGTTGAGCCGGGCGAAGCGACTATGCGCACTGCTGAAAGTGGTGAAAGCACCACCGGCTACCTGTTTGCCATTCGGTTGCACGGCCACCGTATTCACGTTGCCATTCACCGTAGAGCCAGGGAAGAAGGCACTTTTCAACTTGCGAGATGAATCCAGCAAAGCAATACGCTGACGCGTCGAGGGTGAAGTGAAGGAACCGCCAGCTAAGATATCACCATTGGCAAGGATGTTGATCGCATACACCGCACTACCCGTATCTGCGGAAGCGAACGAGTCCTTGGCACCGTTGCTGAGCAAGCGGGCCAGATAGCTGGCTCCCCCATCATAGGAGGTAAATGTGCCCGCAATCAGGATGGTTCCATCCGTCTGGGCTTCCACTTGATAGATCGCCCCACCGCGGCTGCGGGATATGAAAGTCGGATCGATGGCTCCATCCGGATTTAGGCGTACAATGCCTTGGGTGCCCGGCTGACCAGAGATGTAAGTGAAGTCACCACTCAACAGAATGCGGCCGGAAACATCCAAGGATACATCGCGCACGAGATCGTTTGCTCCCGATCCCAAGCTGGCCGCAAAGGCCAGATCTACCGAGTAATCTGTATTGAGGCGGACGATATTGGAAACATTGACGCCACCAAACTGGTTAAATTTGCCGACAATCAGGATTTTCCCGTCTGGTTGAATCAAGATGTCATGCACGGTGGTTCCAGCAGTTGTTCCGGTCTGCTGCGTAAAGGAGCCATCCAAGCTGCCATTTGCACTTACCAAGGCGATCCGGGAACTGGGCGAAGTGAAATCGCCGCCCACCAGGGCTCGGCCATCTCCGAGCGGAGCGATCGCCCGGATCTGGTTGTTAAAGGAGGCAGCTAAAAAACTGCCATCCAATGCTGTCGGAGAGGGCACTACATCCAATACCGCCGGGTTGGAAGGAGTCGTGCCTTTAGTGTTGGTCACCTCGACCGTATAAGAATCCTCGTTGGCAAAGGTGACTGAACTGATGGTGTATGTGGCAGCAGTAGCCGTAGGGATTGTGAAGCCGTTTTTCTTCCACTGGTAAGTCATCGCCAAGGGACTCTTGGCCACCACACTGAAGGTCACCGGCACAAACTCAGGGATAGTCTGCGAAGCCGGATGAACCAGAATGCGTGGTTTGGAATCCGTGTCCAAAATGGTAATCGTCACTACATCTGGCGTACCTAACTGGGCAAGGTTGGTAGGGTTGGACAAGGTGACTTGGATGGTTTCATCCGACTCGGTGATCGTGTCATCGTTAATAGTCAGGCTGAAGGTCTTGGGGCCAATCTCGCCATCAACCCAGTTCAAAACCCCACTGCTCAATGTGTAATCACTGCCAGCGGCGGCGGAACCGCCCGTGACTGCATACGTCGCCGATACCGCCCCACGGCTGCCTGCCAGCCTGTTGACAGTAACATTTACAGTCCCATCGGCTTCGCTGAATTCTATCTGTGCAGAATCAAACTGGATGCTGCCTGCCCCTCCCAAGAGGCGGGCGATTCCATTTCGGACATTCCCGTTGAATTGCGAAAAATCACCCAATACATAGGTCAATCCATGTTCATTCTGGGTGATGACCCGGATGGAATTATTGGCTCCTGAGCCAACATAAAAACTTGGATCGGCAGTACCGTCCGGTTTTAGGCCGATGATACGGCTGGCACTGGCTCCGTTGAAAAAGGTGAAGAATCCACCGACAATCAAACGTCCGTCCGGCTGCACATGGATGGAGCTGACTGCATTGTCGAATCCGGTGCCGGTGTTGAATGTGGAATCGAGAGTCCCGTCTGGTAAGAAGCGGGCGATACGGGAAACGCTCTCACCATTGTAGGAGGTAAATGAACCACCGACGATAATACCGCCGTCTCTGGCCAAGACCATCGTGCCGATCGAGTTGCTCAGCTTCTCGACGATATTGAAAGAGGTATCAAAAGTGCCATCTGCATTGAAGCGGTAGATATAGCCACCACCACTGCCGCCGGAAACATAGCGGGAGGCGAGAAACTTGCCGCCGTCCAGCGGAATAAGATGCTGGAGTGTCCCCCCGAGATTGATCGCGAAACTGCTGTCCAAAGTTCCATCTGGGAGACGGCGTTGGATGCTGCCATTGGAAAATGAAACGATGATGCTGTCATCACTTCGGATGAATGCGCTATACGCGATATCATTGCTGCTGGTCGGAGTCGTGCTATTGAAGGTCGTATCCAAGCTGCCATCGGCGTTTAGTCGGGCGAGTTTGCGTGCGTTCGTGCCATTGATGGAATTGAACTGACCGACGATGAGGAACTTGCCTGCATGCGTCGAAGTGCTCGGATAAGGGATGATCTTAAACACCGTCCGACTGTCTGTGCCCGTGGTGATATTAGGCCATCCAGTGTCCAAGCTGCCATCTGCAGCCAACCGCGCCAAACCGAAAGGCACAGAACTGCCTCCCAGTGAATTGAAACCGCCCGCGAGATACAGTTTCCCATCGGGTGCCAGGTAGGTTCCGCTGATAAAGCTGGAACCCGCAAAAGTGGTCGGATTGGGATAGACGGTATCCAATGTGCCCGGAGGGATCACGACCTCCAGTTCGGCGATGGAGCTGATTTGGAAACCGTTGTCATTGGTCACTTTTACGCGGTATTCGCCGGAATGCTGAGTAGTGGCCGCACTGCGCGTGTAAGTGGGACCGGTCGCTCCGGGAATATCCTCACCAGCGAACTGCCATTGATAAGTGACCGGCAGCACGCTGCTGACATTGACACGGAAAGTATAAGAGAGCGTTTGATACACCTGACCTCCAATAGGCTGTCCCGTGATCACTGGGGCCGAATCATCATCCAGAATGGTGACCGTAGCAGTTGCTGGATTGCCCAAGCTGGCACCGCCACCCGGACTGGAAAGCGCCACCGTGAAATTCTCCCCCCCCTCATTGCTGGAGTCATTGTTCAAGCTGATAGTGATCGTCTTGGGGGTGCTGTCATTGGCCGACCAGTTCAAGGTCCCGGAGTTGGCTGAGTAATCCGAGGCGGCGGTGGCTGAACCATTGGCGGTGGCAAAATTCACAGATACCGGGCTGGAGATATCCCCCAAGCGAACAACATTCAGCGTGATAGTTCCGCCATTTTCCGCAGCTGAGTAAGTGGCCGTCTGAAAACGGATAGTAGCCGGTCCGGTAAAGACATCGTTTTGCAGTCGCACCAGATTGCTGTGGGCAAGGTAATTGATGTTCGTAAACCAGCCACCGGCCATCAGCTTGCCATCCGGAGTGGGGGCAAGGGCATACACATGAGTGAGGTAGCCATCCCCACGGGGAGCATAAGGAGCCGTGACGAAATTTTCATCCAATGTGCCATCCAGATTTAGCCGGGCCAAGGAACCACGGGAAATGCCGTTGACCTCCGTGAAGATGCCAGCAATGAGCAGTTTGCCATCAACCTGCTGGATGATCTCACCACCCACCCAGCCATCGGTGTTGGCGTTGAAGGATGAATCGAGTGATCCGTCAGAATTAAGACGGGCGAGATACCGGTCTGGAGTTTCCGCATTTGCATCATGGTCAATAAAACCGCCAAGCAAAATCTTGCCATCATGCTGGACGGTCACCTGATTGATACGGCCGGCTGCTTTGATCGGCGGCAGGAAGGTGGTATCCACCGTGCCGTCCGGGTTCAGGCGCACAATATTTGGCACTGAGTAACTGCCCCAGCTGATAAATGAGCCAGTAACGACTATCTTACCATCCGGTTGCACAGCAACGGCATCCACCGAACTGTTGACCTCTGGTCGGGCAAAAGTCGAAAACGTGTTGTCAAAATTGCCATTCCCGTCCAAGCGGCCAAAATTGCGGGACCCTGTGCCGTTGATCGAACCAAATCCACCGCCGATAAGTATCTTGCCATCAGCCTGCACTGCGATGTCATTCACGTAACGCAAACCACTGGAAAAGCCGATACCACTACCCACGGTGCCAAAGCTTTGATCCAAAATACCGTTTGCATTAACCCGTGCGATTCCGATGACAGCGGTACCATTGTATTCCGTAAAATCGCCCGCAATGAGAATCTTACCGTCGGGCAACAGTACAATTGAGTTCAATTCGCTATTAGGGCCGGCACCCACATTTGTCATAAAGTCCGTATCTAGCGTGCCGTCAGTATTTACGCGGGCGAAGCGAGGAGCCGCTATTCCGTCATAGGTAAGAAAAACACCCCCAATGAGGGTTTTGCCATCTGGTTGGACCGCTAGATCATTGATCGCCCCTGTGCTATTGCCCTGGCTACCCGCACCAATGTCGAACGTCACATCCACATCCCCTGGAGCGGCCATCAAATCGAACCTAAAAAGCATCAACCCAAGTAGCAATCCCAAGCAAACTTTCACGCCGAATTTCCGGCCCAAGTCGCTGTTATTGTGGTTTGAACGTTTCGTTTTCGGCGAAGTGCAGCTTAAGACGTACAGCATGACGATGTCCGGTAATATTAGTTAATCTATCTTTTGACTGTCCAAATTAATGGCATTCTAAGCACAAAGGAGGCCATCCTTACAATTCCTTAACATATTTTCAAACACCCTATCTATCATTACCGAAGCATGCCAATTTTTAAGGCATTGAACATCTGAAAGCTTCTCAGAACTGAGAAAATGCACGGCATTCATAATCTAAACTCATCCTTTGTAGAAAAATTACTTACCACCGTCAGGGAAGGCTGAAGCAAAGAGATATCCGTATATCCGGCACTTCTTCAGCAAGCCTCAATAAGGAATTCCATGACAAGCTCATGGCAAACCGCACCCAAGTTACGGACGATTATTCCTAAAGTAGTGGATGTGCCAACGAGCCAATCCATTCATTTTTATTGAGGCATCTCTTAGAAGTTGGCCAACAATCTGGGTAGTTGCGTGCATCAGTAAGCTCGCAGATGGTAAGTAGCCTTGCTTGCGAATGAGCCGACGATGCTCAGTGATGGTTGCTGAAGCCTTGAGAACAAATTGATCGCAGGCCTCCGGAAAAACTCGCGGAAGCCCCGTTTCCTCTTGGCACCTTTCGACAAATTCAACGATTTACCACTGTCGCCCGGTCAATACTTCAGAAAAGCGTATATTCAGACGCTTTTCTTCCAGTCGCAGACAACAAATGGAAGTTTTTAGAACTCAAAATGCAATGAGACGCCAGATCAACACATCGACAACCAAGGTCGTCCGCTATGAGTACAATCCTAATCATGGATACGCCTTCATCCAACTTTTGCCTTGATTAACCAGCCACGACGATGACGTACGGAACGACAATGAAAGTCTTAGGAAGATTGCGTTGTTTAGGGTGGCCCAAAAACAAAGGGTGAATAAATTTCAAAAGCCCCAGTTTTGTTGTTACTTCTTGGGAGAAATTGAGCCAACTGTTGAAGTTGAAGGAATGAAGCAGGTCAAGGGGATAGAACCAGCAATTGCTCTTCGTGAAATTTCTCAACCATTTGTTGCTAAGAATTTTATGAAATATTAATTTTTATGCTGTTCGAATGTTCACGCATAATCACGAAATAACTTTGTCTCTAATTGCCACAAAAACTGGCGGGCTCTTCTTTACCCAAAATCAGCCTGTTTGCCGTTTGAAAATCGGGATGCGTTTAGAATTGGTGTTGCTGGACGAACGCATGAACTTTTAACTACCAGCAGAGTTGAGTGACTCAACCAGAGGCCGGTGTTCGGGTCATGGCGGTAACAGAAGTGATCGATAGAAGAGACCATTGAAGTTGGTGGCTTGTGGATCCACAACTTGGAATGTGCCGGTTGCATTGAATACGTTCGTAATGACACTCCAGTCGATAAAATCGGTGGAAACTTCTATAGCGTACGTCCGTCCCGGCGTTGCCTGCATCATGAACTGGAATCCATTATCACTGGCGTAGTGAATTTGGCCGGGAATTGCAGTAGGTATTTGCCCCGATACGATGATGGTGAATGTCTGGGTGGCAGTGAGGGATGGCAAACCATCATCTTTGACTTCGATTGTGACCTGGTTGGTGGTGAACCCTTCGTAAATTTCTGGAGTCCACGAAAACTCTCCACTGTAAGAACCTAATATAGAGTTCGCCGGCCCAGTCAGCAGGCGGTATTGCAGTATTTGGGGAGGACTGTCGGCGTCAGTGGCCGTAATGGTCAATTGTAACGGCAGGTTTACTGCAATGACTTGATCGGCGATAGCTGTGAATTGTGGCGAGCGGTTGGATTGAACAGTCAAAGCTACGCTTACGCTCTCCAGTTCACCTGCTGGATTGCTAATCATCACTTTATAGGTGCCCTGATCGATTGGTTTGGCGATGTCAATCAGATGAGATGCACCGCGGGCTCCTGCAATCGGGACACCGTCGTGATACCACTGGTATCGTAGTTCCTCACCATTGGCTGTCACAGAAAGCTCGACAGGTCGTCCAGCCAATACATTGGTTGCCTTAGGTTGATCAATGATTACTGGGGGCACGCCGACACTGACGGTAGCGACGGAGCTGGTGACAGAGTTAAATGGAGAGGTGACAATCACGGAGTAACCACCAGCATAGTTGGCCGCGTAGACAGATTGATTGGCTCCAGGAATGACAATACTGTTGCTTAACCACTGATAAGTGAGACCGGCCTCTTCAGGAGTAGGTTGCAGATTTGCGTCTTGAATCTGAGCAGATGCGATCACTTTTAGTTGGGCGGCTCCGGTTATTGGCAGGAGCTGGTCTACGGGGTGTTCAATGATCTGCAATGTTCCGTTCAGCAAGGCTATCTTGTTGGTGTATTGCACTGGGGTCACATCAGTCGTGCAAAGATTGATGTTATAAGTGACTCCGTTTGTGATGGGTACCACCAGCCGGCACTGGCCTGGAACAGAATTGGTGATCGCTTTAAGGATGGTAAAGCTGGCCAAGCTTCCTGCTGTCGGAGCTGAGACCACCAAGGCGTATGCTGAAGAATTGGCTGTGCTATCGATTAACAAATAGCCATTTTGCTGTGGCTTGAGGAAGATGTTATCGGTTGCATTCCAGATGATTCCGCCCTGCACCTCACCGGGATCCGAGCCGGAGCGTGAGTTATTGTAGATCAAATTGATAGGCGACCCAAAACTCAGGTTCACTACAGGGACTGTCATCAGTCCGACCGGTTTTTTGGCAGGCAAACTGGCCAAAGCAAACCGTCCGTCTGAAGGAACTGTCAAGGAGGCGCCATTGAACGCAGTTCCGAACACCTGATTGATGATGTCATTGGTGGTGACAAGCAAATCTTTGATCTTATCCTTGGCCACGATGTCGGGATGGTTGCTGATCTGGATGCTTGCGGGCTCGCTCCAATTGGTACGGGTGCCAATCCATACGGCGACATTATAAACGCCGACATCCTCCAATCCGATATTCTCCAGAACCAGTTCATCGCGGTTTGCATTTGCCACGGCTATTCCGTTTTTGAACCACTGATAATTTGGCGTGACCCGGCTGACTGCTTGCACTTGCAAAGGTACGCGCGCACCTTCGGCCACAGTGCGACTGGCTGGCTGAGCGGTGATACGGGGTAATTCGTCATCAGAAGGCTCCAATTGCCAGCTTAGAATGATATGCCCTTGGGCACCTACGAGACCGTCCACAGCGAAGTAGTAATCTTCCCCGGCAGCAGCGGAAAAGGCCAACGCACTGGTGTAATAGCCGCCGCTGTCCTCGTCACTGGCGATACGCGTCAGAGCGGCTACCGAAGAGCCCGTGTAAACGGCGAGCAATGTATCAAACCCACTGCCCAAGGTGCTGAGAGTGACGATACCTGACACCGGTGCCCGCCAGTGCAGCCAGACGGAGTTAGTGCCTGGTTTGTCCGCATGGAATGGTTCACCTGGCTGGCGGGTTGCACCCTCGTTCCAAGCCAACCCCGTGCGGCTGGCATCCGTATAGAGAGGGCCAGGGAAATCGTCAGCCATAGGCAGGATGAAGCCGGCTGTGTTGTTCGTCGCGATCACTGGAACGAGGATGCTGGTGTTCGCGCCGTAGGGGGAGCGGATGGCCACTGAGTAGGACCCGCTGTTTGTGGGATAAGCGTTGGTGAGTGTCAGAGTGGCATTCGTGGCTCCAGTGATATTCACCCCATTCAACCGCCATTGATACGTGATGGCTCCAATTCCATGTCCTTCAGCAGTAAGCGTGATGTCAGTGCCTGAGAGGTTTGTCGAGCCAGCAGGTTGTAAGGCAAAATCAGGCGGTTGGGGGATAAAAAAAAGCGTCTCGCTACGACGGCGGGAGATGCCGCCTTCGAGGAGTTCATTGCGGGCTTGGGGAGAATAGCCCCGAAATATCTCGGTCTGGATGTCGAGGCCATCGCCATCCACATCGTTAGTCAGAGCAAACCCATTGGTATTGAAATTATACCACTCATAGGCATCTAGCATGCCGTCCGCATCGAGGTCCTGGGTGGCGAGGAGGAACTTGCCGGTGAAGGTGGTATCATTGGTGATGGTCAGGGAAAGATTGCCGATGGAGAAGCCTCTGGGACTGTCCACGCGGTTGGTGCCATTGAACCAGCCGATGAAGCCGTAATCGGTGAAAGCAAGCTGGGCAGGCAGGCTGATACTGGTGGTGTTGGAGACGACGGTGAAGCTGTTGGTGATACCGATCGGATCGGTTTCTACTGTCACCCGCGAGGAATTCGTGGTGGTGATGACGACCAAGGTTTCACTGCGGCGGCGGGAGATGCCGCCTTCGACCAGATCATTGTGGGCTTGCGGGGAATAGCCACGGAAAATCTCGGTCTGGATGTCGAGTCCGTCGCCATCGACATCATTGGTCAAAGCAAAACCATTGGTGTTGAAATGATACCACTCATAGGCGTCCAGGATGCCATCGGTATCGAGGTCCTGGGTGGCGAGGAGGAACTTGCCAGTGAAGGTGGTATCATTGGTGATGGTCAGGGAAAGATTGCCGATGGAGAAGCCTTGGGGGCTGTCCACGCGGTTGGTGCCATTGAACCAGCCGATGAAGCCGTAACCGGTGAACGCAAGCTGGGAGGGCAGGCTGATGCTGGTGGTGTTGGAGACGACGCTGAAGCTGTTCGTGATGCCCGCTGGATCGGTTTGCACCGTCACCCGGGAGTAATTCGTGGAGGTGATGACGACCAACGTCTCACTGCGGCGGCGGGAGATGCCGCCCTCCACCAGTTCATTATGGACGCGTGGGTGGTAGCCGCGGAAATACTCAGTCGCAAGGTTTAAGGTGTCTTTATCGGAATCCAATGCGGCAGTGACGTCCGTGGTGCCGAAATACTCCAAACGGAACCAATCCGGAATCCCAAGGCCACCAGTATCCTGACTAGCCGGTATATAATGAGCGATGGCGGTGACGTTGGCGTTGGAAATCACAATGTCAACAGGGTTGGCCGAACGTCCAGAAATGTCATTCACCCGCAGTCCATCAACGGTCCAATGTGTAAACTGATGAACGCCGTTAGAGGCGGGCGCATTGGTGGAAAGGAACGTCACGGGGAAACTCGAGTTGGTAACGTTAGTCACGACGTTGAAGGCGACAAACGCATTTATGGGGGCAGCACTTTGAAAATTGGTGTAAACAGTAGATGTGGTTTGTGCGTGCAAGCCGACGATCAAGACTATGCCGAGGGACCAAGTGAGAAGAAAACCGAGCAATCTAAATTTCAGATTGCCCCCCCGCGAAAGTGCAACCGCCCCCACAGCCAGTTTGACTGGATGCTTAGTCAGCTCGCGGCTATTTGGGAAAGGCTTCATTACTCAATGGCCAGCGAACTTTTAATCTTCAGGCAGTTTGACGACATGATCGCTGGTGACGGCAGAAGGAAAACCGTAGCGGCCGGAATTGGCATGGGATATTTCGCCAGCCGTGATGGCACGGACATCCATAAGCTGCCAAAGAAAGCTTTTACCGGTTGCAGTAGTATTAGTGCCAGAAGCGAGAGCCTCACCGCCGTATGGCGGATCCACCCCGAATACAGTTCCATTGGTGAACGATATGGCTGGATTATTTTCGGCAATCAGCCAGAACCAAACACTTAGGAGATCGTTCTGAGTGACTGCCCGATCGCTGATTTGAACTGCGGAATTGGTGCCACTGGTCGGCACGGTGATGAAATGGAAGGGAAGATGCTTGCGGTTATCCCGGGCCAGCACTTCAAATTGGATGTTTCCGAAACCGACATTCCAGTCAGTGGCAGCGTCCCAGGTGATACGGTTTGTAGTGTTCGCCGGAACCTCATTACCGAGATTGGCTCCGCTGCCTTCCACGAAATTCGTCATTCGAATCAGACCGGTTAGTGTGTTGATCCCATTTGTGAATCCGAGCAAATAAACGTCCACATTGGGGTTGTTAGCATCCTTCACGGTGTAATCAATATCCACAAATGACTTTCCGGAACGCTGCGCTGCTGATATAATTATGGGCTGTGGAATTTCGGAAGATGTCACCGAGAATCCAGTGCTCGTATAGACGCGCTTAAGCTTAACCAAACCTCGTTGCGTGCCCATTGTGAGGAGGCTGTGCGAGGTAAGCAGGGCATACATATCGCCATTCTGCGTAAAACCCTGGCCGTCAGAGCGTAGTTCAGGGAATTGAAAATCAACATGGTTGATTCGATCTTTGAGTAGATTCGAGGAAAAAGTATCTGTGGAGAATCGGAGGCTGCCAGCAGAATCAAAAAACAATAATTTTGTGAATCCGCTTGAACCGCCATTGTGCGTGCCTATTGAGAGCAGTCCGTCCGGCGTTGCAACAATTTGCCTCCCCCCGCTTATCGCGCTTTGGGTGGTAAATAAGAATGAACTAACAAATTCACCGCTCGGTTTGAAAAATTGAATTTTGGTTTGAAATGTGTCAGTGTCAGAAATGTGGGCCACAGCAACATTGCCATTATGCGCCAAACCTATTACCAATGGATATCCAAATATGCTTTGACCTGGAGCAGTAGGCCCCCATTTCCGAAGAAAAGTTCCATTTGTGCTAAGAACTAATACTTGAGTTCCATTTGCTATATAAACCTGGTTACTACGATCAATTGCGAGTGCCGATGTTTGTGGCGACCCGAATACCCCTTGGTTGGGGCCCACGTAATCGGGCACTGAAAATCCTGCATCACCGCTTCCAGAGCCAACCCATTCTCTAAGTTTAGAACCATCAACGGGGCTGAATACTTGGATTTTTGATGTTTCGAGCACATATATATTGGTTTGCGAATCCGAAGCTATGCCTTTAACTGTTCCCACCGTCCCGAATTCCATAATGAAGTTAAGATTTGTGTCCAATACAGCAATTTTATTGGTGGATCCGATGTAAATGCGATTATCTTGAGCGATGTGTAAGCAGCGAAAATTTCCAGGTACGTATTCTCCCTCAAAAACCCAATTATCCTGCGGCATCTGTTGTGCCTGTCCGCAATGGATGGCTACCAACAGTCCGGCGAGCACAAGAAGTAGGCGTAAAGTTTTCATGGCATTTGAAATGATTAAGTCGTGGCCTGAGGAAACGACATCAACTCCCCTAGCAAAACTGTTATCAGCATGGCTAAAACGCCATTTACGACAAGTGTTTGTTTGTGACATTCCAGGGAAATGAGTCGTCATTTTTTGCCTCGGGTTGTGGTTAGAAATTAAGCTTCAAGTGCATTGCCAGCGTCCGCTCTCTGGGCAGGCTGGCGTAGAAATTAAGTGGGTTAAGCCGGTAATCTTGGCCAGCCAGATTGAGCAGGCTCACTTGCAGTTCTGCCTGACGGCGGGCAAAGCGCCAGCCAGTGTGGAGGTTTATCTGCCAGAATTCGTCGCCCGGCATGGTGGCAGCGCTGGAGCCGCGATTGCTCTGGCAATACCAGTCTCCTTCCGCCCGGGCAAAGAAACCGATGCGATGCTGGTAGCCGAGGTGGAGGTTAAGCTTTTGCAGTGTGGCTTCGCGGACGGTGTGGGCCAGCGTGGTGACGGTGGCGGGGATTTCCGGGAAGTCGTCCTGAAGGCGGGCATCCGAGAGGGTGTAGCGCAGGCTGGTGTGCCAGTCATCCCCCAGCAGTTGATTGAGAGAGGCCGTAAGGGTGTGCTCACGATAACGCAATTCCTCCCGGGTGGAAGAGGGTGTGGCGGGCGGCAGCGCGATATCATAAGAGCCGACTTGCCGGGAGGTTTCCGAAGTGATGCGGGTGAGCGCGAGTGTCAGGTGCGTGCGGGTTGGGAAAGAACGGTGCAGGCTCAGGCCATAGGTCTCAAAGTCCGCATTCTGCGTGGTTCCCGCTACGGAGTCCGGTATGACACTGCGGTAGGATTGATTAAACCCCGCAACTTCAGACGGTTCGAGACGGAAGCTTTGATCAAAGCTGGCGCCGCTGATGGCCCGTGCAAAACCGAACTGAACCGTGGTGCGGGCGTCTGGGGTCCACACCAATCCCGCCTTGGGAGAGACTTTATCCCGGCGGCTGGTGGTAGATTGGAGCGGAGGGAAGAGATGGTTGTCCGGGTATCCCACCTGGTCATAGCTGAGACCGCCGATGAGCCTGAGCGGCTCCCAAACCTGCCAATGGTGGTAGTAGTAGGCGCTGAAACGGTCGAAGGGGACTGATTGCGACTGGGCGGAGGCGGGGGTGGAAAAAGTGATCGGAGGAAAGGGCGGGAAGAAAGTCGTGGTATTTCCCAACCTGACGGCCGTGGAGGCGGAGAGGGCACTGCTGGCATCAAAGGTTCCCTGTTGATAACGCAGTCCAAGGATGTCGGTATGTTTCTCCCGTTGGAAGAGCTGGAGCAGTTCGCCGGTATAGAGGGTAAAGCGGCCATCATAAGCCAAGGCGGCCGTGGGAAAGGCGGGCTGACCTACTGCGAAGACGGGTCCTCCTGGAGCCGTGCGGGCGAGGAGCAATTGAGAGGTGGTGGGATTGGAGTAGGTCAATTCATCCTCTACCCGACCTGCCAAGAGCAAGGTGTGTATGCCGGGAGACCATTCGCGGTGCAGCCCAGAGATGACCGTGGGCTGAAGAATCTCCCGTTGTCGGACGCCCGGATTGGCAGAGGCAGGGTTATAGTAACTGGTCAGATCGCCCGCCCGGCTGCGTGTGTGGATGACTTGAGCAAAAATACTGTCCTTGGAGGAGAGCTGTTGTTTGATCTGGGCGGAGAATGAATCGCGCTCTAATCGGCCATTGGGTTGCTCGCCATTGATGAAAGTGTGGCCGTAATCCAAGGCGTAACTCATGCGACCATATCGCCCATAGTGAGAGGCGGTCTGGGACCAGTCGCCACTGCTGCGGTATTCGGATTGCGAGAAAAAGCCGGGACCATCCTGCTCGAAGAGGCTGGAGTATTCTTGCTGGGAAATCGTGCTGGAGAGAACCGGAGCACCCGGAGGAGCAAGCAGATTGGCCAGGAGCAGTTCATTAAGAGCCGGAGTTTCGTAACGGAGATCCGAACGACGGGCTTCTTGAAGGGCGATGAAGCTGTTGGCCAAGAACAGATGCGCTGAATGATTGGCGAAATCAGCGGATACCGCTTTGCCCGCTTCGGAGACGGCGACATCCATCATGTTCACATCGCGATAGACTTTTGCCAGATTCGCGCTGCGTACTGCCTGATCTTGATCCAGCAATAAGCGGCTGCGGAAGAGGGCGCGGTTGGCATTCAGCTGGCTGGAGTGTTCCAGATCGTCCACGCTTTGGTTCAAGCGGTTACGTTCCCGGGCTAGTAGGGACGAATAAAGCCAGGGGGTAGGATCTTGCGGATCAAATTCCCGCGCCAGCTTAAGTTCGCTCAAGGCATGGGCGATGTCTCCTTCGACATGAAAGGCTTTGCCCAGATAGCTGCGCAGCAGGGAGCGGTTGGGCTCCAGGCTCGCGGCGATTTGCAGATCAGCGCGGCCTCCAGACAGGTCGCCTTGCCTGATCTTTATCAGCCCTCGTCCTAGCCAGGCATTTCCTGATGCGCCGTTCAGAGCGATGGCGCGGTCGAAATCCAGAGCCGCCTCTTTCAACCGGCCGTTGGCTGCCTGAAGAAACCCACGCACGGCTACGCTTTGAGCGTTTCGCGGAGAAAGGTTATGAGCGGTTTCAATGGATTGGCGAGCTTTGGTGATACGGCCAAAGCTGAACTCCAACTCGGCTACCCGGCCATGAGCGAGGCCAAAGTCCAGAGACATTTTGGCTGACTGCTGTGCAGCTTCCAATGCGGCAGGCAGGTTGCCAGCAGATTGCCGCCAGTAAGACATGGCCAACCATTCGCTGGCTGTGGCGGGCGTATAGGGCAGGCCAATTGCTTCAAAACGCACGGCGGCGATGAGTGTCTTCTGTGCCCAAGCCAGTTTGACAATCATCTCGTCGGATGATGCCGAGGCTTCAGACAGCAAAGTCTCTGCGTTTTCGATCTGCCCCACCGTTAACAGCAATGCGGCCAGATATACTTTTTCAGCATCTCCTTTGGGTCGGCGATCAGCTGGCCATGCCTGTAATGCGCCGGCGAGATCTCCAGCTTTCCAAGCCGCCATGGACAAAGACAAGGTCTGACGTTGGGTGGAATCCAAGGGCAGTTCGGCGAGGTCTAAGACGCCCGGATAGTAGAGGCACCATTGGACCATGCCTTGGGTGAAGAGTCCCGGCAGTTTTTGAGGCGGAGCACCGGGTTTGGCGAGGGCGATCTCATGGGCGGCAAGCGATAACTCACCCGAAGGGTTTTCCAGATCAACCAAACCATCGATCAACGCGAGTTTGGTGGTGCCATCTTCAGCGATCTCGATCTGAAACTCCGTGCCCCGAATGGTGGCGGAGACGGTCCTGGTGCGGATTTGAATCCGACCGGCCGGTTCTGCACTCTTGAAGAAGCCCTTTCCTGATTCCATTTGATAGGCGGCGGCAGAGTTGGTTCCCGGCGAATCAAGGCGGAAGATGGAAGACTCGAACAGCCGTTTGACGCTCCGATCTGTGAACTGGATGGCGGCCCGGCTGCGGACACCCGTCCGGACACGGTCGCCAACATTCAGTGCCAAATTTGTCTGCGCAGGTTGCCAAACGGTGCTGCCATCGCGTTGCCACGAAACGCTGCCTTCAACGGAGACAAGTCTGGCGGACTGGGCTTGGCCAGACAGCACGAGCACCCAGCTGGAGACTGCGGCTAAAAGCCAGATCACCGAACTGCTCAGTTGATTTGGGAAAGACGATTTCATCGTGTGGCCAGCTCGATCTCACCGAACCAGTTTTGAGGCGGCGGGTTTTGTTGAAGCGCTTTAATTTGTTGGAGATAGAAGAGAGAAGGACCGTCACCGGGGCGGATTGTAAGCACCCGTTGGAAGCCGCTCTCTGCGTAGTCGAACTGGTGTTCCCGGAACCAACCCAACGAGTCCTCAAAGGTCTTGCTCCACTCGCGCGCTACCGGATCCGTTCGCAGTCCGAGCACTTCGTAGACCTCGATGGCTCGCTGCTGGCCGGGCAACCGGAACCAACCCAGAATGCGAAACGCGATCACTTTGCCAGTTGCGGAAGCCACATTTTCAGTGGCGATGATCTGTGTTCCTAATTCCTTGTTCAAGCTGGCGAGGCTGGAAGCCAGGTGGACATTAAGTCCTACGGCCATGTAGTCCATGCGATCTTCATTGCCCAAGTTGCCCACGGCGACTGCTCCGAAGTGAATTCCGATCTGCGTGCGGAAAGGAAAATCGATGCGCGTGTTGGTGACAGTCTGGAGCCGTTTCAAGATATCCAAGGCGGCCCGGCAGGCCAGTTCCTGATGGCGGGCTTGTTCTTCCGGGGCATTCCAAACGGCAAAAACACCGTCTCCCGTAAGTCGCATCACGGCCCCACCTGTTTCATGAACCCCGGAGACCAGATCGGTGAAATAAGTGCTGATGCGCTGGTGTAGTTTTTCCGGCACCATGCGATCGGCGATCAGGTGAAAGTCCGCGATATTTGAATAAAGGAGGGTGACTTCTCGTTTTTCTGTGCCGGGAGTGAGATGCTTTCCTTCGCGCAGGATCTGGCGCAGACGGCGGGTTGGCAGATGAACAGACAGGGCCCGCTCAAGGACTCGTGATTCCATCTGGCTGCGTAAAGCATATAGCGCCATACCAGCGGCAGCGGCAAATACCGCCTGCCCCAGAAGCAAAGTGAAGGGAAACCATAGGTTACCCACCAGCAAACAGCTCCAGACGATCAGAAGAATCAAGGCCGAAGCGACTACAAGCAAAAGCAGGCTAGCCAGAGGCCTGACCAGAGCGAAGAAATATCCAAAGATTCCGCCCAGCAGCATAATGACCACGAGTTCAACCGAGACCGGCAACCGGACAAGCCAATCGTGGCGGAGCAGATTCAGCAGGGCAGTCGCCTGCACCTCAACACCTGATACCAAAGCTGGTTCTCCATAAGCGGTCGGATGACGATAAGTGTCCTTGCCGGCACCGGAGAACCCAATGGTTTGGCGCGCGCCCACAATGACAATCTTGTCCCGGAAAGTATCGTCCGTCGTCTCTTGGGAGGAGAGGGCTTTATAGTAGCTCACATTCGGCAGCGAACCTTCGCTGCCATAGTAGCGGAGCCATCTGGTGTGGGAAGGCGTGACCGGCTTTTCACCGAGTGTTTCGGCGGCGGCCCAAGATAATGGCGGATAGCTTTCGACCGGCAAGGGATGGGTACGAATGGTGAGGTCGGCGTCCATTTGCATGTCAGCCAAACCCCAAGCACGGGCTTGATCGGCAAACCGTTGAAGCGGCAGATCGAAAAGTTGCGACGTACCTTTGCCATCATCTGCCACCGTGCTATGGGCTCCACAAAGCACGACATTATCAGCGACGGAGATGGCTTTTTCCAACGCTGCATCAGCAGTGGGATTGGGGCCGGGCTGATCAAAAACGATGTCGAACACGATTGATTTGGCTCCTGCACGGTTCAGGCGATCAATCAGTCTGGCGTGGAGGTTGCGATCCCAAGGAGCATTGGGTGGTTGTGCCAAGGCCTTGTGGGACTCCTCATCCATGTAAACAAGTACAACGCCGTTTTCTGCCGGATGGGAGAGCAGTGCGGTGGTCCAATCATAACTCCAACGCACGGGGGCGCTGTTTTGTGGCGGCCACCAAAACATGAGCCCCAACAGAGCGGTGATTCCACCCAAGACAGTTGCCGGTAGCCACCTTTTCTTATGATGTGCCAGACTGATCAGAGGTTGGTACGCGTTTTGCAGCCAGAGCGATATCCGGTTTGGTGCAGTTACCGGTTCGGTTGGAGGTTCACTGGCTTTAGGCTTGCCCTTGGTCGTATCTGTGGCGGATTGCACTCCAAGCAACTTAGCCAGCTCGCGGACAGAAGCGGGACGGTCTTCCCGATGTTTGGCCATGCACTGCGCCAAAGCGGCTTCGGCTTCGCGAGGAACGGGATTCTCAACATTGAGTTCTCGAAGACGTTCGCTGACCAGTGGCGGTATGCTTTGCTTGACCTGGGAGTAGACGTCTTCACCGAAGAAGGGAGGACGTCCGGTCAGCAGTTGGTAAAGCGTGGCGCCAAGCGAGTAAATGTCGTCACTGGGATGCGGCAACAATCCATCCATTTGTTGCGGCCCCATGTAATTCAGCGTACCCGCATGAGGCATGTGCCGGGTAGCATGGTTCATGGTCTCGCTGAGGGTGGCAGCGATACCGAAGTCAGCCAGTTTGATGCGCCCTTTACGGTCCACCATGATATTGGCCGGCTTGAGGTCACGGTGGATCACATTCTCCCCGTGAGCGTAAGCCAGTACTTCACATAGCTGGGCGGCCCATGGTGCCAGAACCTCCCACGGGACCACCTGTTGAGTCTGGTTATGCTGATAATCCCAAAGGTTAATTCCGTCGATGTATTCCATGGTCAGGAACGTGACACCGGCGTCTTCGTGCAGATCGTGAACCCGCACGATATTTGGATGTGCGAGCAACTGACCTCGTGCGGTTTCCCGATGCAGGTTTTCCATCGCCACCTGATCCCGGCGCATGCTCGCTGGAAGCAGTTTGATGGCGATCTTCCGTTGCAAGAGAGCGTCGTCGGCCAGCCAGACTTCGCCCATACCGCCTTTGCCGAGGCACTTAATGAGCCGATACCGGCTGTTGTGCAGCCAGTCTCCCTCATGCGGGACGAAGCCCAGATCAGAATAGATAACGTTATGTCGAGTGCCTGGTAGGGGAGGAACTGGTGTGGAGGTCTGACCTTGGGTGACGGTGACACCGGGGTCATGGCCTGGTGCATCCATCAATGAGTAAGTCCGCATGCAAGACGAGCATTCCACCTTGCCCATGTTGATGTTCAGACGCCCGGAACAGTGCGGACAAACGGCCGTTTGCATCACTGGATTTCTCCTGTAGCGACCGCAAACTCTTTTTCGATCATGAAAAAAGCGGGTCTGTGACTGAATGTTGAGAATGATCTCATGATGCCGCTGGCTGGGAGGATTGATTGCTGGTTTTCCACTGTGGCCATGCCCGTTCTACGTATTTGTGAAAGCCCAACGCGATGCACTCTTCCTCGATCATGTCGATGTCCGGATCGGCGCATTCGAAACTGGAACGGATTTCATCCAGCAAGAGGCGGGCAAACTCTATCGAGCCGCGAGATTTGCGCTGACGAAAGCTGGCGTAGCTTAGCGGCGGATTCAAGGCCAGCACTTCGTTCACCTTCTGGCACAAGGCTTCCCCTTTGAGCGGAGTGCCAGCCTGATGAGCTGCCGCTTCGCTTTCCGAGATGGTCCAGAGGAACTGATAAAGCGTCAGGCTAGGATAGGTCAGGTCCGGCTTCTGACGGCGTGAGTAGTCAGCGAGTGCATTCCAAGTCTGGCGGAGAATTGCCGGGGCGAGTGATTCACGGATGCGGCGGTCCAGCTCTTCATCGGCCGGCAAATCAGGCAAGGGAGATTCGCTTGGGGTTAGTGCCTCGATCGAAGCCTCGCGGTCTTCTTCCATCAAGCTGTCCAGGCTGGTATGGCGCTTCTGGTTCCGTTGCTGTTTCTCCATCCGGTCCCGGAAGAGATTCTTTACCGAGGTCTTCAAATAGTAACGAAACCGGCCGTTTGCGCCGGTGGCATTGGCAAAGCGGCCTTCCAAAAATGCCCGGGCAAAGTCTTGGGCGATTTCTTCGGCGGTATCCAGATTACCATGGGTGAGGCTTAGCGCATAACGCAGCACGGCGGTGCGGTATTTGAGGAAAAAGGCTTCACGGGCCCTCATAGCCTCGGCTTCATCCTGGGAATGGGCTTGCCGCAGCATTTCCGAACGGGTGGCGCTCAATTCATCGAAATCCTTGTTATATTGGTCACTCATATAGATTGATCTAGATTTCTGGATGGGCACGGGCCTGCCTTGGCAAATGCCCATTTATCGTCGCCGGTGAGGTGTTTTCGGCCATGATTTGTCTTTGCTTGGGCATTGGTCTACGCATTCCAGTCTATCTATCAATACTGGCCTGACTCTGACTTGTGACGAGGGTTGTGTCTCCCGTTGCCTTTTCAGGCTATATGCCATTGGCCGTCCCAAGGCAATACTTCCCGCTGTCACAGGATGTATGCCAGCCCGTTTTGTCCGTGGATGGCCTCTGTCGCCAATGATGGAGGTTGATAAATCTAAAGGAAAAACGTCGTGAAAATATCTATTCAGTCTCTGTCTTGTTATGGTCGCACTCTGCTGGTCATGGGATTGGGGTCGCTCCTATTGGTTGGTTGCGGGAATCAAGAAAAAAGCCCCTCAGAACAGACGGAGAATTCTGTGTGGGCTTCACCATCTGCAACCTCAGCCTTTGAATCGGATCCGCAAAAAGGGGAAGTGCTGGATGCTCAGATTGCCGTTCTGAAAGCGCGTATCCAGACGTTACAGGGAGAGATAATTGAGCATGGAAAACTATCCCAGCAGTTCCTCGGGTTGGTGGAAATGGAGATTTATCAAAACGCTTTTGATCGGCTGGAATCCGATGGGCGAAATTTTATTCCAAGAACCTCGGCTCATGACTTGGCTGATGAAACCAGTCGTAACCTGGACCGCTTACTGGCCGAAAGGTCGGCAGTCAGCTTCAGGCTGAAGATGCTTCAAGCAGAACGCGCGGCCCTTCGCTGACTTCTGGATGCCTAATTCTCCTGGCTCAAATCTCCTTGTCACAAACAGTCTGCTTCACCGTTCTGAGCATTGAAGGCGCAAACAAAGAAATGCCGGAAAACCGAAAAACAAGCATGATTATGAAAACGAACATCAGCAAAAACAAATCCACCACTTCTGTCCAAAAGTTTGGGAAATGGCTCGCTCTATGGTTGATGGTCTTGGGTATCCAACTGGAAGCCAAGGCTCAAGGGATGTATCTGGGTGTACAGGTTGTACCGCATCCGCAAGGAGTGATGGTGCAACAGGTGTATGCCAATAGCCCGGCTATGCGTATGCATCTGCCCGGCAGCAGAGAGCTGTTCAACTTGGAGCCGGGAGATGGGATACTACGTGTAAATGGCGTGCAAGTGCTTGGTCCGGAGCATTTTGTTGCGCTGATAAGGAATGCGCCTCCACAGGCGGAACTGCTGGTGGGTGACGCCCGCACGGGGCAGATCCGCCCCTACTATGTCATCTTAGCACCTATCGTGAGTCCCCAGCCATATCTGTCGCAGATTCCACCGCAGGCGCAAATCATGCCGCGCCTTGCAGAAACTGAGGCTGAGCGGCAAACCCGCATGATGATCCGGTCACGTGAACGCGGAGCCAGAATGAACCTGGAGATGATTGAGCATATGGTAAACGATCCCTCCTACCTAAACCTTTCCAAGTCGGCGCCTTGAGAGTTGGGTTGGTCATGTGGGGAAGCGGCTCCGGCGGGTATGCCGGAGCCGCTTTCTTTTTGCCAGTAGGACCGAAAGCATGGATGACCAATCGGCTTTCCAAACGGCTCGTAAAATTGTCTGTCACAGCTTCCGTTTCAGCCCGTGTTGTTCGGTGAAGGGGAACATAAACAAAGATTCCCTAAAATAACCAAGAACCGCACACAGACATGAAAACAACCCGTTCCACTCTCCTGAAAATCACCCAATCCACATTGCTCGGTGTCACGCTGGCCACTTTGTTCACCGCCTGCGCCGGTCCGCGGTATGCGGTTCAGCCGGTCTTAAACTCAGAACTTAAAAGCCATCATCAACAGGGGATGGTGGTTCTGGAATCGGACAAAAAGCATGTGGTGACCGTCCGTCCTTTGCAAAACCAGGTTCGCGCCAAGGAACGGTTGAAGTTTCTGGTGGCGGTGGGCAACCAAGGCCAGGAACCGTTCGAGTTTTCCCTGGATGATGTGCAGGTCAGCGACAACGACCAACCGTTGAAACTCTATTCCTATGAAGAACAGAAACGGGAAATCGAAAATGCGGCGGCCCTGATGGCCCTCGCTGCGGGGATCAATGCAGCGAGTGCCTCCATCAATGCGGCCATGCCGCAGACGACATACGCTAACCTTTCTGTGCCTGGTGGCGGCAGCATGAACTACCAGTTGACCACCTTCAATCCCGCCAATGCGGCCGCTCAGCAGGCCGCTATCCAGGCAAATTTGTCTTCCGAGATGCAGGCTATTTCTGCCGGTTCGGCTGCGCAGTTGAACAGCTTGAGCGCAGTTTTGCGGCAGAACACGGTCAAACCCGGACTGGCTGCCGGCGGGGTAGTCATGGTCCAGGCTGTCAAGACGCTAGGGAGCCATGAGATCAAACTGCACGTCCAAGCGGAGCAGGAAGACCACGAGTTCACTTTTACCATGGAAAAGCTCCCCAAGTGATGCCCCAGAAAATTGTCTGTCACAAGCCGCAAACACAGCCGTGTTGTCCGGTGAAGGCAATACTCACATGAATCTTAACTGCTGAAAACCGATGAAAGACATCAATACAGTCCATAAACAGATGATCCAGAATCCGAGTTTGAGACTTAGCGTCTTCCGTGCGGGCATCCTGATTGTGTCGCTGCTTTGCGCATTGCTTGCTAGGGCGGCCGCACCTGCTGGTCAAGTGGTTGCATGGGGAAACAATACAAGCGGCCAAACAACGGTCCCTTCTGCTGCTCAAGCCGGGGTTGTGAAGGTCGCTGGCGGAGAATGGCTTACATTGGCCTTAAATAACGATGGCTCAGTATTGGCTTGGGGATACGACGGCACAGTCCACAAAAGGCAAGTGCCAGCGGCAGCGCAGAGCGGGGTTGTGGCCATCGCCGCCGGTCGGGAGCATTCGGTGGCTTTGAAAGATAATGGCGAGGTGGTTATTTGGGGGCAGTCACCGACCATACCGAGTGTTCCAGCAGAAGCCCAAAGTGGAGTGATAGCAATTGGTGCCGGGGTCAATCACACGGTGGCCTTGAAGAGTGACGGTTCGGTAATTGTTTGGGGATCCAACACGTATGGACAATCGGATGTGCCGCTGGCTGCTCGCACTGGCGTTGTCGCAATAGCTTCTGGAGCTTATCATATCTTGGCACTGAAAGATGATGGCTCAGTGGTGGCTTGGGGCCAAAATCTTTTTGGCGGAGTCAGCGTGCCTGCTTCAGCAGGTAGCAGAGTGGTTAAAATCGCGGCAGGACTTTATCATAGTTTGGCTCTGAGAAGCGATGGCTCTGTGATTGCCTGGGGATCAAATATCCATGGCGAGACAACAGTGCCAACCTCAGCTCAAAGCGGGATTACAGATATCAGTGCAGGGCAATACTTCAGCATGGCCCTAAAGAGCAACGGGGGAGTGATTGCTTGGGGCGACAATCGAAAGGGGCAGACAAGCGTTCCTATCGCAGCCCAGAGCGGAGTAACAGCCATCTCAGCTGGCAGTGATCACTCTTTGGCAATTCTAGGTACTGCGGTATCTGCTGGCCCCTCAATAGCCATTACGTCTCCAACCACAAACCCCTCATATTCCACCAGTGGCAGTTTCCTTAACCTAGGGGGGGCCGCGAGTGATGACGTGGCCGTCACGGAAGTTGCGTGGGTGAATGACCGGGGCGGGAGCGGCCTGGCCAATGGTGTTTCCACATGGAGCATCAGCGGCATTCCGCTCCAGGCCGGCGTTAACGTCATCACAGTCACAGCCAAGGACGGAGCCAATAACAGAGCTTCGGACATCATCACGGTAACTTACACGCCAAACGTGGAGCGGTTTTGGTTTGACAGTAATTTCAATCCGCCAGCCGTGGATGAGTTCATTTGGAAGACCGCCTTGCAACCGGACGGAAAAATTCTTGTGGGAGGTGGTTTTTCCGAGGTGAACGGGATGACGCGCTCCGGCCTTGCCCGCATCAACCATGATGGTTCTCTTGACGCTGCTTTTAATCCAAGCGCTAACGATGGAGTTTGGAGCATCGCTGTGCAAGCGGATGGCAAAATTCTCATTGGCGGAGATTTCACGACGATAAACGGTACCGTTCGCAATCATCTGGCCCGACTCAATGCCAACGGCACATTAGATACCGCCTTCAGTCCCAGCCTCAATGGTACCGTTGAATCGATTGCCGTGCAACCGGACGGGAAAATTCTGCTGGGTGGATCCTTTACTGTGGCAGGTGCAAGCACGACGCGGAATCGCATCGTCCGACTCAACGCGGATGGAACTTTGGATGCGAGTTTCAATCCCAACGTGAACGATACGGTTCTCCGTATGGTGATCCAGCCTGATGGAAAAATTCTGCTGGGCGGCACATTTTCATCAGTAGGCGGGGTAACCCGTAACGGTATTGCACGAATTAATGCAAACGGCACTCTGGACACGGATTTCAATCCTAATGCCGACAGTGCTGTTCTTGGGCTCGCGCTTCAGTCGAACGGGAAGGTTGTAATTGGTGGAGCTTTCACTTCAGTAGGTGGAGCAGCCTGTAACTATATCGCCAGACTCAACTCGAATGGCTCCATGGATGCCAGCTTCAATGCTAATGTTGATGATTGGGTCTTTGACGTATTGGTTCAACCAGATGGAAAAATTCTCGCAGGCGGAGACTTTACCTGGGCTGGCGAAATGGAACGCATCGGATTTGCGAGGTTCAATACGGATGGCACATTAGATGCCGATACAGACATCGGCGCTGATGGTACGATTATCAGTATCACACTACAGCCAAACGATAAAATTGTCATTGGTGGGGTTTTTACTGAGGTTGATGGGGTAATCTGCAACGGTCTAGCCCGTCTCAACGGAAACGGAGTGCCTGATTCCATCAACACTCCGGTCATCTCCAGCACAAGCACGGCTTCGGCTATTCAAGGCCAGTCCTTCACCTACCAGATCGTTGCAAATAACAACCCGACCAGTTTTGGTGCGTCCGGTTTGCCTGCTGGGCTTACGGTAAACACATCCAGCGGGTTGATCAGCGGGACACCCACAGTCACTGGGGTATTTACGGTCAATCTCTCCGCCAGCAATGCGGGTGGAACTGGTACGAAGAACCTGGTTCTGACGGTGAATACGGCCAATGTCAGCCCTTCATTCAGCCAGCATCCTGCCAATATGACAGTCACGTCTGGCAATACAGTTACTTTTACCGCTTCCGCCACGGGCACTCCCGCGCCCATAGTAGTCTGGCAGCGTTCTGTGGATGGAGGTTCCTCCTGGAGTAATATGGCTGATGGAAATGGCTTCTCTGGCTCGACCTCAAGCACTTTGCAATTGACCGGAGTCACGATGGCGATGAGTGGACAGAAGTTCCGCCTCACAGCCTCGAATACTTCAGGCAGTGCCAACAGCCAGGCGGCTACATTGATGGTTAATCCGCTGGTTGTCAGCGCAACCGCTGGTGCCAATGGCTCAATCAGCCCAAGTGGAGCCATCAACAAGGATGCTGGTGCCAGCCAAACGTTCACGGCCACACCCAGCGCGGGCTATCAAGTGGATCAGTGGCTGGTGAACGGTAGTGTGGCTCAGACTGGAGGAGCGACTTACACGTTGAACAGCATCCAGGCGAATCAAACGGTGTCGGTCAGCTTCAAAGCGGTGACTTACACCGTTTCAGCGAGTGCTGGTGCCAATGGCAGCATCAGTCCTGTTGGTGCCATTTCCAAGAACGCGGGTGCCAGCCAAACGTTTACGGCCACACCCAACGCCGGCTATCAGGTGAATCAGTGGCTGGTGAACGGCAGCGCGGTGCAGAGCGGCGGGTCAAGCTACACGCTGAATAACATTCAGGCTAACCAAACTGTGGGAGTGACTTTTAACGTCGTGACTACAAGCTACACCATCACAACAGCTGCCGGGGCAAATGGTTCGGTCAGTCCTAGTGGTTCGGTCAGCAAGGATAGCGGCACCAGCCAGACGTTCACTGCGACACCGAATACGGGGTATCAAATCGATCAATGGCTGGTAAACGGTGCTGTGGTGCAAACGGGAGGAACAACCTTCGCGCTCAATAACATCCAGGCGAACCAGGCGGTCTCAGTGTCCTTTAAGGCACTGAATTATATGATTACGGCGAGCGCCGGTGCCAATGGTGGAATCAGTCCTGCCGGTTCCTTCTCCAAGAACGCGGGCAGCAGCCAGACCTTTACCGCCACGGCGCAGACTGGTTATGCGGTTGATCAGTGGTTCTTGAATGGAAGCCCAGTTCAGTCTGCTGGTACAAGTTACACATTGAACAACATTCAGGCCAATCAGACGGTATCGGTCAGCTTCAAGGTGGTGACGAGCAGTGGCCGTTCACTTAAGGTTGTTTCCACTGCCACCACGGCAGGCTCATCGGTAGTGGTGCCAGTGCAATTGGTAGCATTGGGTGACGAGAATGCCATTGGCTTCAGCCTCACTTTTGATCCGGCTAAATTGAGCAATCCGCGGATCAGTCTGGGCAATGGCTTGCCTGCTGGAGTGACGCTGAATGCGAACACGCTGCAGGCCAGCAATGGCAAGCTCGGGGTTGCTCTCGCTCTGGGTACCGGTCTCAGCTTCGGCAATGCGACCTATACGCTGGTTAACATCACTTTCGATACAGCGACCGGCTTGAATGGGGTGGAATCCGCCCTGACGTTCGGCAATCAACCGATTGCGCGAGAAGTGGCCGACGCGGCGGCAAATTCTCTGCCTGCAGATTATATCGGCGGCACGGTGACGTTCACCTCCGGATATGAAGCAGATGTGGCACCCCGGCCCAACGGTACGGGTGACGGCAGCCTAAGCATCACAGACTGGGTTCAAATCGGCAAATTTGTGGCCGGGCTGGAGGTTCCTGCGTCTGGCAGTGAGTTTCAGCGCGCAGATGTTGCCCCGATTGAAACCCGTGGCGATGGCATCTTGAAAATTGGCGATTGGGTGCTGGCGGGACGCTATGTCGCCGGATTGGAGCCAGTCGCTCCGGCTGCTGGACCGACCCAGGCGTCTCCAGAGCTGGCTTCGTTCAATCTGGCTAGCGTCAGTAGTGAACGGCAGATTCATATGGGAAATCTGCAAGTGATGGGGGGGCAGGTTTTCGAAGTGCCGGTCATGCTTGAGGCGTTGGGTGGTGAGAATGCGGTGGGCTTCAGTATTCAGTTTGATCCAGCGCTGGTGACGTTACTCGCGGTGGAGGCAGGCAGTGCCACGACTGGTGCTCCTTTGATCCTGAATGACCAGCAAAAGGCCGCTGGAAAATTCGGTGTGCTTACCGGTGCGGCTGCCGGGCAGGGGCTTGCCGCCGGCCAGCATGAAATCGCCCGGATCCGTTTCCAAGCCAGCAACTCGGTATTCGCTAAGAGTGCGCTGAGTTTCACGGGTTCCCCGGTACGCTTGGATGTTTCCGATGCGAACGGCAACTCGCTCCCCACCGCTTATACGGACTCGCAGATCGAGGTAGTAAGCAGCCGCCTGAGTGCAGCTGCCGGACAATCCGCCCAGAGCGTAAAAACTGAAGGCTACCGCCTGGCCGTTCAAACGATGGCTGGCAAATCCTACCGCCTTGAATGGTCCCAAGACCTGAAGACTTGGAACTTGCTGGGCACATTCACTGGCACGGGCGAGGTCATCGAACAGCTTGATGTCGCGGCCAAGACTGCTCCGCAACGTTTCTACCGGGTAGTGGAGAACTGATGCCCGTCAAAAAATTTCCGTCATATGTGTGGCGGAATTCGGCAGGTCTGGGTGTAAAACTGTGTGCCACCCAGGCCTGCCTTGTGTTTTTTGGGATTCCGTTCCGCCAACCAGCATCCAACCTCTCGGGCATTGATTTCGCCCAGAACAACCTATAGCGTAGTCAAAGTGCGTTCGCCCTCGATGATTGTTTCCTTTAGGAATAATTCAGGCAAAGCACGCTAAGGGAATGGCAAGCGGCTGGCTGGAAATCTCTGATGGCAGGAAAATTCCGATCGGGGTCAATTGTTCGATTGGCCGTGATCCAGGTAATAGTGTCGTGTTATCCAGCAATTTGATCTCGCGCCGTCATGCTATGATCCATTTGCAATCGGAAGGCGAGTATTGGCTTGTGGATTTGGGCAGCCGCAACGGGGTAATGCTCAATGGCCGTCGGGTCGCCCAGCCGGTGGCGCTAACCGACGCCGATGCTTTGGAGATTGGCGGCCACCAGTTCGTCTTTCGCCAGCCAGCCAGTTCCGGCAAAACGGCGCCGCCGTTTGAAGTGGGGCTTACGGCAGACCGGACAGTGGGCAACCACACCGCAGCCCAGCTTTGGATATTACTGGCGGACATCAAAGATTTCACCCCCCTTAGCCAGACGATGCCGGGTGACCAACTGGCCAAGCTGGTCGGAGTCTGGATCGCACAGTGCAAACAGGCGGTAGAGAACCACGGTGGCGAGATAAACCAGTATTTGGGAGACGGTTTTATGGCTTTTTGGCCGTCGCCTATGACCGAACAACAGGGCATTCTGGCCTCGCTGGGGGAACTGGAGGCATTGCGCAAGCAAACAACGCTTCAATTCAGGCTCTTGCTCCACTTCGGGGCTGTGACGATTGATCATTCCATAAGTGAAGGCAAAAACAGCTTGATCGGACCTGAAGTCAACCTGGCATTTCGTATGGAAAAGATTGCGGGCAAGCTGGGGGTTGATTGCATGGCCACGGCTGGTGCCGCCCGCAAGCTGGAAGGTTTTTGCCAGTTGATTCCGTTGGGTGAGTTCGAGTTGAAGGGCTTTGAAGGCAAGCATTCCACTTACAAAGTAGAGCTTGCTGGTTAGCCGATGCGGAAAATAGGAAGATACTGTAACAAGAGAGTTAGCTTAGAGCCTGTCATGAACTTTTGGGAGGAAAAGTCTGTACAATGTAAATACATTCTGAGCATAAGCTTGGAATGGCGAAGGAACGCAAAGGATATCCGAGTGATGTGAGCGATGAGGAATGGGCTTTTAGTGCGCCGTATCTGACCTTGATGAAGGAGGATGCGCCACAACGTAAATATGCCCTGCGCGATCTCTATAACGGTTTGCGCTGGTTCATCCGGGCAGGCTGTCCGTGGCGGATGATGCCCAATGACCTGCCGCCGTGGACGGCGGTGCAGCAACAGACCGAGCGGTGGCTGGCCGCCCAATGCTTTGAGCGCATGGCCGAGGATTTGCGGTTGCTGCTACGCTTGTGGGAAGAGCGCGGGGGGCAGCCGACGGCGGCCATCTTCGACAGTCGTACGTTGCAATCAACGCCGGAGAGCGGTGCTCGGGCCGGATATGACGGAGCCAAGAAGCGCAAGGGCAGCAAGGTGCATGCGGCAGTGGATACACTGGGCCATCTGCTGGCCTTGAAGGTGACGCCAGCCAACGAGCAGGACCGGGCCCAGGTGGGCGAACTGGCACAGGCCGTACAGGAGGCCACCGGTGAAAATGTTGCGATCGGCTATGTGGATCAGGGCTACACAGGTGAGGAACCAGCCGCCCAGGCGGAAGCCAAAGGCATCCGCTTGGAAGTAGTCAAACACCACGAAGCCAAGCGCGGGTTTGTGCTCCTGCCACGCCGCTGGGTGGTGGAACGGTCCTTTGCCTGGGCCGCACGTTTCCGACGGCTGGCGCGTGATTACGAACGGCTCGCTTCAACCTTGGCTGGCTATCACTGGCTCGCCTTTACCATGCTTATGCTCCATTCGCTGTTTATTCAAAGTGCATGACAGGCTCTAGAGCGATTGGGAAGCGAACTCAGTAAGTGCCTGAATTTGCTTTTCCGGCTTTCACTTTTTTATTTTCAGGCTGGTCCGGGAACCCGAAATGGTGTCCTTGGCGTAGTGCATCCCGCCACGGTTGCTCATCTTCACCAATCGATAACACGCTTTCATCGCTCTTGCAGTATGGCTCAAGAGCGGTTCCGGAACCAAAAGGATAGGGCTGACCTAAAGCCGGATTAGACCGGATTCGGCAAAACTAGGATTTTTGGCGCGAGTTTTGGTGTGAATCGGACCTCCGTTGCGTTTGTAACCTGCTAAGGCACAAGCACTTAACAGTTGGAGGCGAGGGTCGGAATCGGTGCTGAAACCGATGTTTTAACCAGCAATTTGCCACGGTACACCGCGGAATCAACTGGAATCGGCGTCTATCCGAAGGTGCCGGTTTTCAGGGTCGTGGTGTACGATTTGGTATGCGCTGTAATCGTCTAGATGAACTAGTTGTTTCAATCAGGCGTCTTCAATCGGCAACATGTGACGGAGGATAATCGGCGCTTTGGATGGCGATCGCAAAATCTCCGAAAGCTATGGCAAATCTGCGACGCCAAGTAGCTTTACGAGCCGCTGACTGAGGTATTGCCAATAGTGGTTTTCCATCATCCGATGATAAAGATTGAACCTCGCCAATCAATTCTTTGGCCACCGACTGCCACTGATCACGAGTGCGCGTAGAATACGGCTCCAATCCAGTGATTTTCTTCTGCATGATCACATCGCCATGCTCGTATTGCCCTGAGCGAATCAGTCTAACGTAGATGTTCAGAATATGGGCCGAACAATTTATATCCGTGTTAAGAACGCCTTTTTTCCCCCAGATTGAGGAGCCAAAACCAAGCCTCCTCAGATTCGCCAGACTCTCTTTGTCCATCTTTCCACTGAATCCAACGATGACCGGCCAAGAGATGTCGTGATTTAAGAACTCCTTTACTTCTTTTGGTGCGGCCATGAGTGCAGCGGCCAGTTCAACGGTCGCAATCTTTGCGAGAATCGCAAGAATTGCTAATGATCGTCCCTCCCCGCGTCTAGCTCGAGTTCCCAAATCTTCAAAAAAGCTAAAATGAGCGATGATCTTGTTGCGCAAGCTCTCGTGCTTCGCACCATTACCTAGGAGGAGCCATGGCATGCGATTATCCGAGAAAATCAGTTGCCGGGAAAAATCATCCCGTTGGGGTCCAAGAGAGGCCTGGAAGAATTCGCCAAAGCTCATCTTCCTGATTCGAGTGGATTGAATTGGAGCAGTCGGTTTTTTGCGTGCGGTCGGTTTAGGCTTTGAGTTTGCAACCTCTTTAAGTGGGGATTTCATGAAGCGGAGTTTCAACGTCAGCAACAGCGCAATACAACAAGAAAATGTAACCTGCGCGAAAGAGAATGAGGTTGTAACTGAATTTTTGAATGAGCAGCGGATATGACATTTTTTGAACATCGATGTCATAACGCACAGCAAGCTATCTGGGGTAGCTTCACTCGTGGCAAGCCCGTGGCAAGCCAGCTATTTATGAAATCCGATTACGATAATCAGATACCCGGCGTTCTGCAAATGGTGAGATTGCCAGCGCGCCTGACGACATCACAGGCGGCTATCGTACTCGGAATGCATGCAGATCACATAGGATGGCTAGTTGGCGCGAAACTGCTCAATCCACTAGGAGGTGTAGCACCTGGAAAAGCAATGTACTTTGCATCCAAAGAAATTGAGGAGCTGGCGCTGAATGTGCGTTGGCTAAACAAATCGAGTCGAGTGATCACTGCTCGAATCTCGATCAAGAACAAAAACTCCGACACTAGAAAAAATCTATGAAAGAAAAACTAGAGATCGCGATCATACAACTAAGCCGCATTGAATTGCTGCTGGGGCGCATGGGTAAAAGAGCACTGCTCTTCATTATGCTTTCCGCGCGCATCCTTTGCATGATGCGCATGACCTGCGCCCACGGTGAGTACACGAAAAACATCGAGCTGGCAGCAACAATCTCACCACGTGAATGCCGGAGAAGGTGTGCGGGGTTCAAGTTTCTGGTTGTTAACGTGATGCATAAAGAATTCTGTTTGGCCACTATTCAGTCATTGACGATCAGGGAGATCTCATTGGCGCTAAAACACATCAACTCTCTAAAGGCACTTACCACCGATTCACGTCATCCGAGGAAAACGTGCGATCGCAAATGCGACAGTAAGAAGCAGTTGCACGGGACCATCCGCGCCATTGCTCGGGCGATTCGTCGGCTGGATCCTCAGAATTCCGATGCGGTACTGATATTGTTTCAATACTTGCAAAGGCGAGGAACCAAAGGCCTTGAGCGGTTGGGTGCACCCTTCCATCCAAAAGTTCCCAACAGATTGCCTCTTGAAAAGAAGGAAACCGCTCGCAAGACGTCCGTTTCAACTACTGAACTACCACCAATACCGCGCATTGCGCTTGTGTTGGATAATGAACAGCAACTCTCGTTGCCAATCGAGAACAACTAGCCCGAACAACTAACAATAATCCGCATCCATGAAAAAGCGAGGTCGCCCAAAAACCCCAACCCCCAGATCTCATTCAGTGGTAATATACCTGACTGAGACAGAGCTGGGATGCTTGCAGAGTACTCTGATTAAAAACAAATCGCTTAGCGCCCAGTTGAGAAACCGTGTTTTGGGAAAGCAACCGAAGGCCAATGACCCTGTTAATGTTGCAGAGCGAATCTTCATGAGGGTGGGGACAATCAGAAGACTGTGTGCTGAGCTCTGCCTGGCCATCGAACTCGGCTCCTCCGGTGAGAGTGTCAAAAGCAACCTTTACCGAATGACAGAATTGTTGCTGCAGCTCCAAGAAGAAATCGTCTGCCGATCAGAATAGATACTACCGTGTGAAAGCGAATATTCATCTGACCCAGCAAATCGCCATTACATGCGACTATGTTTTCGAGAGAATAGGCGCCACTTACTTGCTCAGTAATATTGGCACCCAATCGATTTCAGAGATCAAGGGGTACCTGTTGGCACATTGCCGCTTGAGAGATGACTTGGCGGTGCAGTGTGTTCACATTTCTTTGCGACAACGTCGAGGAGAGGATCTAGAAGATAAGGGCTGGCGTTGTGTCAGTGCAGACTTGATACAACAACTGTCACTTACAGACTATCCATTTGTCGTTGTGAGGCACCCAGGAGAGCACGTGCATGTTGTAGCAGCAGTTTCTGGTTTCCATTGTCAACGTTGGAGAGATTCTTTCTCCCGATTACGCGCTATTGGTTCCACGAAAGAAATTGAGTGTCGTCATGACCTTACTGAGACGCCTGGGATTGGGAATGTGCCTCGAAATTCCCGACCATTGTTGGCACTAAGCGATGATCGAAAAGGCAAAGGCTCCGCTGAAAAACATTTTATCTCATCCGTCATAACACGTGCGTGGGAAACCAGCACCACGTTATCAGGATTTAGAACGGAGTTGTCCTCACAACGGGTCCGAATGAAGTATGTACGCCATAAGGGGCAGGTTTTCTGTGTATATGGAAGTTCTGACAAATGGTTCCCTGCTTACAAACTGTCCCGATCATTCACCCTGCAACCTCTCATCCAAAAAATCTCACGAAACCGCCAGAAATTGCATGAAAATAAAATCCTGTCAGCGCGCATCGAAAAACCGATCGCAACCGCTATTACCGGGGCTAAATCTTGCGGTCCTTCCGCAATTGTCGGCACCACCCCAACCGCCGTCGATACCCCCCGCAGTAGTTCCAGCCGTGAACAGAAGTCCACACGCGTGGAGGCCGGTGAAGTGGGCCAGATTGAGAAGACGGATGCTCACGTTCAGCCACGTCGTGACAGTCAGTCTTCTGCTGTACCTGCTGCAAGAAGTGGTGGTCTTGAGCAAGTCCATACGAAAGCTGAACCTAGAGTTGATCTCCCACATAAAGGACAACAGCACAAACAATCTCCGCCTGCACAACAACCAGTTGCTGCTGGATACAAAGATAGAGAGGTTGCAAGATCGCTAGAGGAAGCTTTGGAGCTGGCACTAAGCATTTTGCGAGACCCAGATTTTGAACAAAAATGGACCTTGAAGCGGTTGGCGGATCGCAGAAAGCAGGAAAGACTGGAGCGCTTCCAAGATTTGCGGGCTCAACGCATAGTTGAACTTTTGACCGGAGGGGCTAAATACGTGAGATAGAATCCCCTAAGCCCAGTCCCTGCACAGCAGTTCCGCCTGCTTGAGCACCGTCTGCACCGCCTCATCCTGCAAGTCCGGCGGATAGCCGTACTTGTTTAGGATGCGCTTCACCATCACTCGGATCTTGGCCCGCGCTGATTCGCGCAAGGTCCAGTCAATCGTCACACTGCTCCTCACCTGAGTGATGAGTTCGGCCGCGATCACCTTCAACTTGTCATCCCCCATCGCCCGCACGGCGGATTCATTCGCGGCCAGTGCATCGTAGAAGGCCACCTCTTCATCCGTCAGCCCCAGATTCACACCCCGCTTGGTGGCCGCGTCCATCTCCTTCGCCAGCTTGATAAGTTCCTCGATCACTTCGATCGTCGAGATGGCCCGGTTATGGTACGCGTTCAGGGTTTTCCTCAGCTTGTCGCTGAACATCTCGCTCTGCACCAGGTTTCGTTTAGACCGCACCTTCAGTTCATCTTTGAGCAACTTCTCCAGCAGTTCGGCCGCCACGTTCTTGAACTTCAATCCCCGCACCTCGGCCAGAAAGCCATCGCTCAAGATGGAGATATCCGGCTTCGCCAATCCTGCCGCCGTGAACACATCGATGATCTGGCCCTCCGTCGTGATCGCCTTGCTCACCAGTTGCCGCACCGCCGCCTCGATCTGCTCCGGCGTCTTTGCGTTCCGCCCGCCCTGCTTGCCCAAGGCAGACTGGATCGCCTGGAACAGCGCCACGTCATCCCGGATCTCCGTGGCTTCGTCACTGGCCGCGCACAGGGCAAAGGCGCGGGATAAATCCGTCACTACCTGCGCCCACCGCAGCTTGCCGTTCTCCTGTTGCAAGATGTGCTCTTGCAAGGCCGGCAGCGCAAACAGCGTCTTCTTCGCATCGCCCACCACTTTCTCCCAGTCTGTGCCATGCAACATGTCGCAGGCGATGCCATGCCTCTCCTGCATCACCGCGATGGCCTGTCGCGTGTCATACGTCGTGCTGCCCCGTCCGCCACTGTCGGTGTAATTCGCCAGCGCCTGCTTGAGCTGGTCGGCCAGGCCGAGGTAATCCACCACCAACCCACCCGGCTTGTCGCGGAAAACCCGGTTCACCCGGGCGATGGCCTGCATCAGACCGTGGCCTTGCATCGGTTTGTCCGCATACATCGTGTGCAGGCAGGGTGCGTCAAAGCCCGTCAGCCACATGTCCCGCACGATCACGATACGGAAAGCATCGGTGCTGTCCTTGAATCGGTTCGCCAGCTTGCGCCGTTTGTCCTTGTTGCGGATATGCGGCTGCCAATCCGGGCCATCATCGGCACTGCCCGTCATGATCACCTTCACCACGCAGGCTTTGCCTTCCTCGCCCTCGTCATCCTTGCCGCTGGCCCAGTCCGGCCGCAGTTTGATGATGGCCTCATACAGATCCACGCAGATGCGACGGCTCATGCAGACGACCATTGCCTTGCCGTCCATCGCCTCCGTGCGTTTCTCGAAGTGCGTCACCATGTCCTTCGCGATCAGCGCGATCCGTTTCGCATCGCCCACCAGCGCCTCCAGCGCCGCCCACTTCGTCTTGAGCTTTTCCTTCTTTGTCTGCTCCTCACCCTCGGTGATCTCGTCAAACTCGGCGTCCAGCTTCGGCAACTCGCTCGCGTTCAGACTCAGCTTGGCGATCCGGCTTTCGTAATAGATCGGCACCGTGGCCTTGTCCGCCACCGCCCGCTGGATGTCATAGATACTGATGTAATCGCCGAACACCGCCCGGGTGTTCGCATCGTTCTTCTCGATCGGCGTGCCCGTGAACCCGATGAAACTCGCATTGGGCAAGGCATCCCGCATATGCCGCGCCAGCCCGTCGATCAGGTCATATTGCGACCGGTGCGCCTCGTCCGCGATCACGATGATGTTCTGCCGGGGCGAAAGCTCCGGCATTTTCTCCCCGTTCGCCGGCAGGAACTTCTGGATGGTGGTGAACACCACACCCCCGCTGGCCACCGCCAGCAGTTCCCGCAACCGCTCCCGGCTCTCCGCCTGCACCGGCGTCTGCCCGAGAATGTCCATGCAGCGCTGGAACTGGCCGAAAAGCTGGTCATCCAAATCGTTCCGGTCCGTCAAAACCACCAGCGTCGGGTTCTGCATCGCGGGTTCACGGATCACGCGGGCGGCAAAGAACAGCATCGTGAAGCTCTTGCCGCTTCCCTGCGTATGCCACACCACCCCCGCTCGCCGGTCACCTGGCTTGCCCCCGTGCATCGGCCCGGCCCAATAGCTACCTACACTATCGTGTAGATGTCCACTGGGCGTCATCCCGCTCGCCCGCACCGTCTCCTCCACCGCCGCGGTCACTGCGTGGAACTGATGATACCCCGCGATGATCTTGTGGATCGCCCCCGTGTCCGGGTTCTCCTCGAATACGATGAAATGCTGCAGCAGATCCAGAAAACGCCGCCGCTCAAACACTCCCCGCGTAAGAATCTCAAGCTCCAAAGAACTGGCCGGAGCAGCTTGCTCCCCGTCGATGGTGCGCCAGACCTTGAACCATTCCTGATTGGCCGTGATGGACCCTATGCGGGCCTGCAACCCGTCACTCACCACTAGGGCGGCGTTGTAGCCCAGCAGACTGGGGATCTCCGCCTTGTAGGTTTGCAGTTGCTTGTAGGCCGCCCAGATGTCGGCCTCCTCATCCGCCGCATTCTTGAGTTCGATCACCGCCAGCGGCAGACCATTCACGAACACCACGATGTCAGGTCGGCGATTATGCTGTCCTTCGATCACCGTGAACTGGTTCACCGCCAGCCAGTCATTGACCAGCGGATCAATGAAATCCACCAGCCACGCCTTGTCATGCTTCGTACTGCCATCGGGCCGGGCGTATTCCACATCCACCCCATCCCGCAGCAACTTATGAAAAGCCCGGTTCGTCTGCACCAGGGAAGGCGTCGCGATCCGCAACACCTTGCGCACTGCCTCATCGATGGCCTCCTCCGGCAAGGCGACGTTCAAGCGACGCAATGATGAGCGCAAGCGCTCCACCAGCACCACCTCCGCAAACGAATCCCGCTCCGCCGCCGGTTCACCCGGTGCGATCTCCGGCCCGTGTCCAATGGCATACCCCAGTTCCCCGAACCAACTCAGGGCGGCCTCTTCGACAGTGGATTCGGTGAGTGGCATACTTCTTAAATCATCTTTTTTGCTTCGGAAAGCATCTCGTCTTAGGTGGAGAATATGTCGGGCAGGTGATCAAGGACTTCATCGTAAGCCATTTCACGAAGGAACAAGTCAGCGTTTTTATCTGCTGCTTTGTTAGCCACAAAGAGTCGTCGGTCATCAGGATAAGAATCGTCATCCATAATGAAACCAAGATCCGTCCGCTTTATAGTCTTTTTGACCATATGGGTCTCAACGACAGATATTGCCTCCAAAAACACCCGTTTGCGTTCTTGGACTATTCTGATCGAATGCAATTTATCAGGAATCAGGTCGCCAATCTTTGCCCTCAAATCATCCAGAAAATCTCTGGATGCAGGGAAACTACTTACAAACTCAGCCACCTGATCCAATTTACGGGTTAGGCGGCTGAATTCATCGGGCGAGCCATCGGTCACTTCCCCGTGGATGAGCTTATTGCGCAGACTAATACAACGATCGACGATGTCATGATATGGCGAAGGCAACTCATCGACTTGCTCTGCAAAAATCATCCAAGCTCTGGCCGCCGGCAGGCGAGCGGGCACTTGTTTATTCGCGCCAATGGATGCAAGACTAGCCCTCAACGCTTTTTCAAATGCAATGAACGACTGGAGAAACTCAGTTTGAACACTAAAAGAACGATCTTCAAGCTGCGGTTTCGGTGTTGATCTCGCAGGCGCTTGCTTCAAAAGCAGCTCGGCGTCTGCGCCGAATAGAAGCCCAAAGGTCCAAATTGCAGCTGATCGTGCACCTTCAAGACATTGCAAGTCGGGCACCGTGCCATTACCTGAGTGGTACAGTTCGTTGCGGATGCTGTGATAGTAAACAATTTCATCGAGGGAAACTTGGATAGGTGCCTTTTGCTCAGTTGTGAAATGCAACAAGAACTCCAGCTTTTTGTGATAGTTGGTTAACCACTCCTCCACCTTCTTACGTTCATAATTCTTCCCACCACGCTGGCTAGGGTGCAACTGCAGGTACGTGGTAATGGATAGTTCTACGGCATTGTCGAAACTGACAAGAGCCATTCGCTTGTCAAAATCAGATCCATCTTTGAAATGCCCCTCTGCATGGCGAATCAATTCAAAAGGGCCTGCTGCCCATGGTTTCAGTTTGCTCATGCGTTAAAATGGGAAAGGCCAACAACCTGGATAAATACATCCCGCTGGGAGTTGGTAACAAACACAACCTGCGGAACCCACGCGAATTTCCAACTCTCCACAAGCAGCTTCACAGGCAATTCTTGGGCTGCGAGTTTGACTATGGATCGAGTGAGGTTCATAGCTCAAATCGGTTCGTCATTTCCGAAAAGCCCGAGTTGGTCGTCATCCTTGGAGGCATCTACATCGCCTGGACCAAGCGGGAACAGTGTCTCGCCCTTGGGGTCATGCTGCTTGTATCTGGTTTTGGCTAAATCCTGGTTCCGCACGGCGTAGCAATAGACGCAGCCGTGCGGGCAAGTGTCGTATTCGCCGATGTCGCGGGACTCAAAGCAGCCGCATTCTTTCCGATTTCCTTTCAGGCACGCTTTGACTGGGCTGCCGACGACATCCGCTAGCCGGTCCGCATCCACGCAGCGTGCTTCGTAGCATCCGGGCATGATGAACTGCGGTTGGCTGCAAATGGTGAGGCGGATGCGATGAGCGGAGGCGATGGACGCTAGTTCGGTAGCGAGGGTTTTCTTCCATTCGTCACTAGGGTCAGACCATGTGAAGCCGTGCTCAATTGCGGCTTTCTCCATGTTCCGCAGTGTCTTTTGGTAGAGTTGTGCGAACGAAATCACCACCTCGTCCGTCGCTCCCTCCAATGATTTCGCGAGACGAGTGAACGTTTCGATGTGGTATTCGCGCGGAGTGAGCGATGAACTGATGATGGTGTCGTAGCGCCAGATACAAACCCGAGGGCCGAACTTTTCGGCGACTTGGTGCAGGTGCTCCACTGCCCGTGGCGCATCGACCACGGCTTGCTCAAGCGTCCTCGGATAGCCATTGATGGTATGCTGGAGGATGAACGGGAATCCTCGCTCTTTCACCTCATGCAGATGCTTTAGAAACGGCCCCACGTTCTTCGTCCAAAAGACGATTCCCTCGACCGTGTCCCGGTGAAGCGAAACCCGGATGACGTGCCGGTTGTAGGGATTGACCATCTTGCAGTAACCCGCCCGCAGACGGTTCATGAACCACTCTCCGTAGAAAGTGGGAATGTCCGTCTTGTAGCTGGCCGAGATGATCATGGTTTCGTTCCGATGATGAAAAATGCTCCCCGATTCGAATTGGAGCCGTAGCGACCTTTCCACCAGGAGCGCGGAAAACGATCAATGTCACCGGAGTAATCCTTTAACACATCAGGCTGCTCATCTGCGTCCATACGGCGGCAAACTTTAGTAATTGCTGAGGCCGTCAGACCGGCTTCTGCGAGGAGTTTCTGTGCGTTGATGACGACGTTATCCTGGTCTCGGTCCGCGATCACAAACTTGCTACCCGATTTGCACGCCTGTGCAGCGTGACGAACAAACTCAACGAATGAAGGCGCATCTTTGGTGATGTCAGCGCTGTTGCCCGAGATCTCTGACACGACGTAATTCAAGAAGAACAAATCCTGGTCGAAAAGCGTGGGCAGGTTCACATATTGGTGAGGATCTGTCATATCCCTGCCGTAGATGTTTCCTGACATCGAAAATGGATGGTTTACGAAACTGCCGTACTTACCCTCCAGCTTCCGAGTGATCTCTCCTTCAATAGCCTTCCACGATTCGATCCATTCATCGACCCGGTCGAGCAAATCAAACTTGAGTTGAAGATGGGGTCCGTTCGGTCGGGTCTTCAAAAGGTGTTTCGCAAGGGCCAGTAGTTCCGTTCCCGGTCCGCCGCCGAAAGCACAGATTTTCAGTTTCTTACTAGTAGCGGCTTTGTCGGTAATCAGCTTCACCACGTCCGGCGATTCGCGAATTGCAATTTCACAAAGGTTGGCATTCGCTGCCGTGTGCGAAAAGAGATATGCGAACCGGCAAACTGGATCTTCATATTTCACGTTCGCAGGCTCAGTCTTGAACCATTCTTTGTTCATGGCACCGAGTTCGGCCCTCACAAGCGCAGGGCCTTGCTCACGCGGGATTCCTTTGTGGTTACAGATAACCGCAAATGACGCATCGAGAGCGGCTTTGATTGTATCGAAGTATTTGATCATGACCTTGAAGTGGCGACTGAGAGTTCCCCGCTCAGCAGCTTCGGCAGCAGCGTGTCGCGGAGGGTGGCGAGGGTGCGGGATTGGTGGTCGTTGTCGGCCATCTTGAGATGAATCTGTCCAACCGTCGTATCGAAGATTTTCAGCAACGCGGGTGGCGGAACGACCATCTTCAACTGCCGGAGATAGGTCACGGGTTGCGAAATGGACGGCACGCCTGTGGATGAGGTGTTGGCGAGCAGGCGGTGCTGGCCTTCCGGCGTCTTGAAATACGAGGTGATGTAGAACGGTGAGACCAAAGCGCGATTGCAACGCATGTAGAATTGCCGCTGCGAAATGATGTAGCGTTCGTATCGAGATGCCTCCGGGATATAGGCGACCTGGCCGATGCTGCCGGCGTGGGTGAAGATGACATCGCCGCGTTGCACATTGGATCGTTTGAGGCGGTCGGCGTGCTCGACGCTGACGAAGTTAAACTCGGAGTCATCGAGCAATGTGCCGCGAAGATGCTGACCACTAACAACGGGAATGCCTTCGGGCACGAACGTGGAAACCTTGATATCGGAACCAAACGGCCCCATCGCGACACGCTCGGCGAGTTCTTCAATGGTCTTCACTTCCCAACCTTTTGGAATGTGTCCGAGTGGTGAGTCTTCCAAGTGCTCAGGGAAGAGAGCGGTCGTTGCCGCATCCAAGCCCACAGGCTTTCTGCCGTCGAGTTTAGCGCGGACGGGGTCGAAATCCACGAACCAGCTCTGGAACAGCGCCCGCGCCATCGCCTCCAGCGTCGCGTTCATCCGCCGATTCAACTCGATCTTGTCGTCCAGCGCCCCCAGTACAGCCGCTATGGCTTTCTGCTCGGCGAGGGGTGGGAGTGGAATCGGCAGATTCGCAACCTCCTTCAAGTTAAAGGTCGGCTGCGCGGTCGTGTTTGCCCAGTTGTCCAAGAACCGCCGCGTCAGCGGAGAACGGAGGCAAAACATAACGAACTGGGGATGCTCGAGAACGGGGATAATTCCGACTGCGCGGGAACAATTGAACCCCGCGAACGAACTTGGCGCGATTGCGACGCGGCCAAAGTTCGCGCCCACAAGCGTCAGCAGAACTTCGCCACCACGAATGGTTGAGCGTTTGAATCGTGCGTGAAGTTCCTTCGCGACTCGAAACTCAACACGCGAAGCGACCGTACCATCCAAAACGTCCTGCGAGTTCACCATCGGCACACCAGACTCGTCGTGCTTTCCCGGCTGCACGATTCCGTAGCAGATGCCCCGATTTTGATCCACCAAGTCACCGAGTCTACCCCAACGCCAGGAAGCCGGAATCTCAGGTAGCTCATCAGCGGTGAATTGCGCACCGTTACCCCCCATAGCCCAACCCCCTCAAGTTAGCTTTGATGGCCTTTTCCAGTTTCGCGGACTCGGCAAACTGGGCGTTCAATTCCGCAACCAGTCGCGGCATCTTTTCCTCAAACGGCTCGCCGTCGTCCTCCACTTCCTCCGCCCCCACATAGCGGCCAGGTGTCAGCACAAATCCATGCGCCGCAATCTCCGCCGAAGTCGCCCCTTTGCAGAAGCCCGGAACATCTTGGTAGGCTGGGCCGGTGATCTCCGGCAGTGTCCCGCCAGATTTCTCTGTCGCCTTGCGCCAAGCCCCGTAGTCTCCGCGCCAAGCATGGTAGGTAGAGACGATCTTCTCAAGGTCTGCCTCCGTCAGTTCCCGGTGTACGCGGTCAATGAGCGTGCCCATCTTCCGCGCGTCAATGAACAGCGTCTCCCGTTTCCGGCTCCGCAGGTAGTCCTTCTCCCCTTTGCCATGCTGGATGGTCCGGGCACCCTTGTCCCGCGTGAGGAACCACAAGCACACGGGGATCTGCGTGCTGTAAAAGAGCTGTCCCGGCAGCGCCACCATGCAATCCACCAGGTCCGCCTCGATCAAGGCCTTGCGGATCTCCCCTTCGCCGGACTGGTTGGAGGACATGCTGCCATTGGCCAAAACAAACCCCGCCATCCCGTGCGGAGCCAGGTGGTGGATGAAGTGCTGCACCCACGCGAAGTTCGCATTGCCCTTGGGCGGAACGCCATAAGCCCAGCGCACGTCATCGTCCTTGCGGAACCAGTCGGAGTCGTTGAAGGGCGGATTGGCGAGGACGTAGTCCGCCCGCAGGTCGGGATGCAGATCGCGCCGGAAGGTGTCGGCATTCTCCGGCCCAAAGTCCGCCTCGATGCCGCGCAAGGCCAGATTCATGATGGCCAGCCGCCGCGTGGTCGGATTGCTCTCCTGCCCGTAGATGCTGATGTCCCCCAGCTTGCCGCCGTGGGATTCCACGAACTTCTCCGATTGCACGAACATGCCGCCCGAACCGCAGGCCGGATCATATACGCGGCCTTTGTACGGGGCCAGCATCTCCACCAACAGCCGCACCACGCATGAAGGGGTGTAGAACTGGCCGCCGTTCTTGCCCTCCGCGCTGGCGAACTGGGTCAGGAAATACTCGAACACCCGGCCCAGCAGATCCTTGGACCGGCTGCCGATTTCCACCAATTGGATAGAGCTGATGAGGTCGATGAGTTCGCCGAGGCGATGCTTGTCCAGATCCGCCCGGCCATAGTTCTTGTTCAGCGCCCCCTTGAGCCGGGGATTATCCCGCTCGATGGCCACCATGGCGTCGTCAACGTCCTTGCCGATGCTGGGGAGCTTGGCCCGGGCCTGGAGATGGGGCCAGCGGGCTTCCTTGGGCACCCAGAAAACATTGGCGGCCAGATACTCGTCCTTGTCCTCGGGATTGGCCCCGGCGAAGTCACCCTTGCCGGCCAGCAGCTTGGCGTGGTGCTCATCGAAGGAGTCAGAAATGTACTTCAGGAAGATGAGGCCGAGGACGACGTGCTTGTATTCCGCCGCGTCCATGTTGTTGCGCAACTTGTCGGCGGCGAGCCAGAGCTTGGCTTCAAAGCCAAGATTGGCGGCGGAACTGGATTCCTTTGCTGCTGTTTTACGTCCCATGGCGGTAAATCTTTCCAAGGTAGATAGCCATTCTCGCGGGAGACAACAAGCCAACATTTTTGAAGGAGAGGCAAAACGGCCATCATGTCCGTTTTGGATCAATCGCCCCACCGATAGAATTTCAAAGACACCCTCTCACGCCACCAACCGAACACATGGTACCATTTGGTGATTTCGGAGGCTGGTGGGGCGAGGGGGAAAATTGTTCAAAAAGCTGGGAACGCAAGGAGTGTTGTTCACTGTGGAAAAATCCCCCCTGCAAAACTGGGCTGCCTCAAGGTGAGGAAGGGTTGGAGGGCTGGTGGAAGCTCCCTCCAGCCAACCCCGCCTGAGAACTCGACAGGGTAGCCATTCTGAATGCATGGCTGTCTTGAACAGGGAGGAGTTTTTCCTGATCAAACAGGAAATCGTTCCAGAACCGGTTTCCAAGCCTGGCGATCGTGCTGCCTACGAGGACGAGGCGCACTCAATCGAAACTGTTCAAAAAGTAGGGAACGCAAGGAGTGTTGTTCACTGTGGAAAAATCACCCAAGGAAGTTGAGCCCGTAGGCGGTCCGTGGCTACGTGGATAGTAGATCCATCTTCCTCAGCCTTTGGAAGAAGGTCTCGGTTCGATGGGCAAAACGGACATAATGTCCGTTTTGGACGAAGCCGGATACTGGCAACAGCCTCTGTATCAGACTAGTGAAGGGCCGTTCAATGCGCGGTCAAAGCGGTCGCGGCCTCCCCGCCCGCAACACCCTGAGACTAAACCCCCGCCCATTCTCATACCCCTCGACCGTTGCGCTGATCTCCAGCACCGGATAGCGCACCGTGGCGAGCCCGTAGCTTCGGTAGGTGGCCGCGAACAGTTCCGTCTCCACCATCCCCGTCCAGTCGCACAACGTCAGGAACTTCATCGGCTCACCCGTGATCTGATGATGCGTCCGCTGCTCGATGATCAGGCCGCACATCGTCACCTCCTGGCCCACGAACTCCTTCAACCGGTTCACCGGGCAGTACGTGTCCCACGCGATGTCCGGATACAGCTCCAGCGGATGCCCGCTCGCCGCGAAGTCCAGCAACTCCGTCTCCCACCGCAACCGCTCCAGCCGTGTCGGCTCCTGCAAGGCCGTCATCGGCAGCTTGTCCAAGGACGGCGGCGGCAACAGCCAGCCTTGGCCCGGCTCCGTGCTCCCTCCGAAAGTTCGCGTCAGATACTGCACCTCCCAGAACTGCTGCGTCCGCGTCTGTCCAAACTCATCAAAAGCCCCCACGCGCATCAGCGCCTCCAGTTCCTCCGCGTTCGGCTGCACCCGCAGATAAAAGTCTTTCAGGCTTCCGAAAGACTTCTGCTTACGTTCGGCCAGCACCCGCTCCTTCGTCCTGTCCGTCAAGCCCTTCGTCCGCATCGCCGGCACCCGGATCTTCCCGACCTCCACCGTGAACGCCGGTCCTGGCTGGTTGATGCAGGGCGGCAACATCGGAATGCCGAGCCGATGACACTCCAGCACATACACCAGTGGATGATAAAATCCTTTCCCGTTCGTCAGCACACCCGCCATGAACTCGGCGGGATAATACCGCTTCAACCACGCCGCCTGATATGCCTCCACGCCATACGCCGTGCTGTGCGCCTTGCAGAAGGCGTACCCGTTGAACCCCGTCACCAGTTCCCATACCTCCAGGATCTTCTCCGTGACATGACCTCGCGCCAAAGCATGCGTGGCGAACTCTTCGCCGATCTCATCCACCACATCGCGCTTCTGCTTCACCAACGCCCGGCGCAGCACATCCGCCCGGCCCGGTGGCATCCCGGCGAACGCCTCGCAGATTTGCAGGATATGCTCCTCATACACCACCAGCCCATAAGTGCTCCGCAGACAGTCCTCCAGCGAGGGGTGTGGATACTCCGGTGGCTCCATGCCCTGATACCGTCGCGTGAACGACATCTTCTTGTTCTCATTGGCCGCCCCGGGCCGGATGACGCTCACGATGGCCACCAACCCGTCGATCTCCTTCACGTTGGTCATCTTGCACAGGGACACCATCGCCGGGGATTCGATATGATGGACGGCCCGGGCACCACCCGAGGCGATCAGTTCCCACACCTCCGGGTCCGCCCATGGCTCCAGCGCGTTCAGGTCCACCGGGATACCCCGTTGCCGGAGGGTTTCTCTCGCATCCCGCATCACGGCCAAGCCGCCTTGGGCCAAGACATCCATCTTCACCAATCCCACCGCTTCCACGGCATCCATGTCCAGATGCGTCGTCGGCCAGCCTTTGTTGGAGATAAAGGTGGGCGTCAGTTGCGGCATCGGTTGCCGGGAGACCACCACGCCGCACGGATGCATCTTCGGATGGCGCGGGAACCCGTCGAGGAACGCCGCCGTCTCCACCGCCGTCTTGAAGGGCTCTTGGTCGAGCGGCAGATCCCGGCACTCGGGACTCTGGCGCAGCATCGCCAGCAGTTCCTTGCCCCGGGTGTTCTCATGGCCCTCCGGCACCCAGCCCCCGCCAAAGCTCCACGGGAAGTGTTCCGTGAACCGCCGGATCTGATACTCCGAGACACCGAGCACCTTCGCCACATCCGCCACCGCTGACTTGGCCTTGAACGTCGAGAACCCGCCCACCACCGCGCAGTGTTCCGGCCCGTACTTGGCGAAGAGCAGGTTCACCACGTCATCCTTCCGGTCATGGGGGAAGTCCACGTCGATGTCTGGCAGCTTGTTCAGCGCCATGCGGTCCTGGTTCAGGAACCGCCGGAAGTAGAGCCCGAACCGGATGGGGCACACGTCCGAGATGCCCAGGCAATAACACACCAGCGAGTCCGCCGCACTCCCGCGCGTGATCCACTCGATACCGTGCTCGCGGCAGGTCTGGAGCAGATCCCAGGTGATCAGGAACAGGTCCTCGTAACCCACGTCCGTGATGATGGCCAACTCGGTCTCCAGTTGGGCACGCACCTGCGATGTAGGCACTGCCGTGCCTACATCCGAGCGGATGATCTTGCCGTGATACCGTCGATTCATCCCTTCCACCGCCAGTCGGTGCAGGAAGGCGCGGGAGCTGAGTCCATCAGGTGCCCGATACGCCGGGAACTGCGGTTTGCCAAAGGGGAACGTAAACGTGCAACGCTCCGCCAGTTCCATGGTTAACGGTAAGCCAGCGGCAGGTAGCTCGGCAGCAATGCGGAAGTGATACTTGCCGCCCGTGCGTTTCAGCGGGTGGGCCTGGTTCAGCAGGGTCAGCGTGCGGATGCTCTGCACGATGTCATAGCAGCGCCGGTCCTCCGCTCGGGCGTAGTGGACGGCAGGACAAAGGATGTTTCCCGGTTGCCCGGCCGGATAGAACCGGTCCCCGAAGATGTTTCGCAATGAGGTTTCGGAACTGACGGCCAGCAGTCCTTCCGCATGTTCCTCCAAGGCACAGAGGGCGACCGGAGCTTGTTGCTTGGCGGCGACGGATTCATCCTCGGATCGGGTGCCTTGCTTCGACAACAGGCGGCACAGGTTCTCGTACCCCTTCGCGTTCTGCACATACAGGAGCAGCGGCTGGTTCTCCACGCGCAGTTCCACGCCCACAATCGGCTTCACTCCGGCTTTCTGGGCCGCTTGTACGAACTCCACCACGCCATGCAGGTTGCCGGTATCGGTCAAGGCCACCGCCGGGCAGTCGTGCTTGGCGGCCAAGGTCACGATGTCCTTGGGCGAGAGCGTGCTGTTCAGGAAGCTGTAATAGCTGTGCATCCGCAGGGGCACATAGCTCGTGGCTTTGCGCAGGCTTGGCTTCTTCGTAGTGAGGGCGACTATCGCACGGGAGGCGTCCACCGGAGGTTCTCTCAACGTGAAGTCATGGCCTCGGAAGATGACGAGCCGCCCCTTGGTCTCGCGCAGTTCATCCACCACCCGCGCCAGCCGTGACCGCGCTTCGCTCTGTGCCGCCTGCCGGTCCAGCGCCAGTTCGGTGCGTGTGTTCCCGCCGTAGAGGTTGGAGAGCTTGAGCGAGACCAGCCGCACACTCACGCGCCGTTTCCAGGCGGTTTGCAGCATCTGGTTCAGCCGCGTGTAAACGTCCGTCTCCAGGTCGGTGGGTTCCCGCAGGCTCTCGCTCACCTGATCCTCCGCCATGTCGTTGTAGCGGACGCGTACGGTCAACGTGCGGATGCTCCGGCCCTCGGCCCGGACCTTGGCGAAGAGATCATCCGCCATCCGGCGCAACACTGCCGCCAGATAAACTTCGTCGGTCACGTCCTGCCCAAAAGTCTCCTGCTGGCTGAATGTCTTCTGGGGTTCGCTGATGGGGATCAAAGGCCGGTCATCAATACCGTGGGCATGTTGCCGCACGGTCACCGCCTGTTTGCCCAGCACGAGTTCTAGTAGATCCACCGGGGTCTCCGCGATCTGCCGGATGCAAGCCAGCCCGGCGGAGTTCAAGCGTCCCGCCGTCTTCGGACCGATGCCCGGCAGCCATTTGCTGGCCAACGGCGCGAGGAACTCGGCCTCTTCGCCGGTAGGTATCTGCTTGAATGCCGCCGGTTTGTTGAGCTTGCTCGCGATCTGGCTCACCAGCTTGTTGCTGGCCACGCCTTCGCTCACGCTGATCTTGAGCTTCTGCTGGATGGCTTTGCGGACGGTCTGGGCGACTTGCTCAGCGGGTTTCGGGCTGGCGGTCAGTTCGTAGTAGCCTTCATCGATGGAGGTCTGCTCGACGTCCGGGGTGAAGTCAAAAACGTAACTGAACATCCACCGGGAGAAGTCCTCATACCGTTCGTAGTTCCCCGGCAGCACGATGAGTTTCGGGCAGAGCTTCCGGGCCTGGGCGGTCGGCATGGGCGTATAGACCCCGAACCGTCGCGCCTCGTAGCTGGCGCTGGCGATGATGCCGCGCTTTTCGCCCCCCACCGCGATGGGTTTGCCGCGCAGATGCGCATCCGCCGCCTGCTCCACGGAGGCGAAGAAGGCGTCGGCGTCCAGGTGGACGATGATGCGCGGTCGTTGCGACATACGGCCGACATACTAGTTGAGGGGGTAGGACATCCGCTGTCCTAGTGAAATTATTCCCGGGACTTTCGGATGAGCGCCCGGAACACCCCTTGGATGAGCAGTTCCTCGGCCGGGATGAGGTCGGGATACTTCGGGTTCTCCGCCTTCAGGTAAGGCTTCCGGTTGCGGACGAGGAAGGTCTTGAGGGTGCTCTTGCCATCGATCAATGCCGCCACGATCTGTCCGTGCCGTGGCTCCGGCCCGTGTTCCATCACCACCATATCCCCGTCGAGGATATGCCGCCCGATCATGGAATCGCCCGTCACCCGCAGGGCAAAGGTGTTCCGCGTGGGTTTGATGCCGATACTCTCGACATCCACGGAGACGCATCCCTCGGCCTCCTGCACCCGGTCTTCCCCATAACCCGCCGGGATGGAGCCGAACACCGGGATGTCCACGATGCGTTGCTTAAACCGTTGCAGGGGAGAGAGAACCCGGATGGACCGCGCCTTGCCATTGGTCTCACTGAGCTGGCCCTTCTGCCGGATGAGCCGGAGATGGTCCGTGACTGTGCTGCTGGTGGTGAACCCGAAATGCCGGGCGATCTCACGCACCGAAGGCGAACAGCCATGGATTTCCTGCTCCCGCAGGACAAAATCCACAATCTGCCGTTGTCGTTTGGTCAATGTGTCAGGCATACCGTGCATCTGCACGGTATGCTTTTAGCGAAAAGAGTCAAAGGAGAGTTATTCACAGGCAGGCAAGCTGACGAAGAAATAGGGATCAAATTAGTGGGAGCAACAGAGTCCACAAGAAGCGACTGCGCCCGGTATTACGCCTCAGGCGGCTTTCCCCCTTCCACTAACGATTTCCATCAAAATGATGCGGCCGGTGATTCCAGTGTACTTTTTGGTCACGGCGTGGATGGCATCCTCGGCAGCTTTTTTCCACAGGGGATTCTTGAGGTCCGCCGGGATTTCTGGACTTCCCTTAGGTAGGCGGACGGACACCCAGTGGCTTCCTTCGAAGAAGCTGTCATCCAACACGTCCATTGGGGTGCCGGGGGGAGCAAAATCTACCCTGAATTTTACCCACACGCCTCTTGGACGGCCGGCAAACCGGGAGTTTCTCCGCGCGGCGGCGATCTGCTTTTCCGATGCTGGCCCACGCGCTTGCGAGAGAATTTTGCCAGGATTTATCTCCTTACCGCAATGGGGGCAGGAGAAGGATGTTTTTTTAGGCTCTTTCCTGAGTTCAGTGCGATCGGTTTTCATCAAGGGCTAGATGCTATCGATTGCTGGCCGTTGGGGCAAACCGGAAGCTGGCCCTGCAAAGCAGCTTTTTCCATTTGGCGATGTCGGGATATTGCGGCCATGATCGCGCGGCGAACGTAGGAGAGGTAGTCGGTTCCAATGGCCAGTTGCAGGATGTGTTGGGCTGGGTAAAATTTGCTTTCATCCAAGTTAAACTTTTTCACGAATTCGGACGTCCCTTTCTTGCAATTGTTGGCCGCTATCGAATCGACCACGCCGACTTCGATCCCTTGAGCGGCTGCAAACTCTGCTGCTTGCGCGGCCTTGAACCGAAGCTGCTCAGCGTACAGGGCTTCCAGCTCAGTGATGAACGGTACAACTTTGCCCTTTCTCAAACCCTTCGCTGACAGGCGGAGAGCGCAGCTACTTTGAACTTTTCTGATCCATACGCCCCCGCTTTTGACTTCCCACTGGTATCCCTCTGGCAATTGAAGCGGAATCTCAACCTCATTCAGGACGTAGGACAAGTTGCGTTCGTCTACAAGGAGCGCGACCGAGCGGATTTGAATCTTGTGGTAAGCATGGACATACTCAGTCCCTTTGCTGCCGGGAACGAAACTGTATGCCTCTCTGCCGCTGTCTTTCCATACAAAGTGCCCATCGATATCCTGCACCACCTTGGTTTCCGCCGCGCCAATGACCTCCCATTGCTTTCCCTGAAAATTCAGCTCTTTAGCGAGGTCCTTGCTGACATCGGTGCGCGTGAGGTCAACGATTTCAACAGGCAGCAGCTTGAACTTGGCCTTGATTTCGCGTTGTTTGAGGACCTTCCGTTCTTCGTTCAACCCCTGAATCTCTTTTTCCAGTTCCTGGCGTTGCAGGAGGCGTATCGATGCTTCAAGAGCCGTCTTTGGCATTCTGTTCGCAGTCTTTGACAATTGATTGATGTGCTTGGCCAATTTTGCTCCCACTTCCCGCCGGAAGTTCAGATCGGTCTTCGCCCGTCGTGAATCGCGCTCCTCTTGAGAGAACTCCCGTAACGGTCTGCGCAGTTGCTGCGTTACCCGCGTCCCGCGCTCCTCCAATGGTTTTTCGTATTCAGAGGATGAGGTTGTGCTTGTTTTGCGTTGGAAAACACCTTCTTTGAGGAAGTATCCGAAGCTCTTGGCTCTGGCCCATAGTTCTTCCTGATATTCCCGCACTTGGGGCGACCCTTTGCAGTACAACGCATCGTGCGCAATCGCGGCAACCAGTGGTGTCATGCCAGCTGGGCAGTTGGCTATGGCCTGGCTGAGCTTTTGCCAAGCCGGTGACGTTAGGTTTTTGTCTTTCATTATCTCTGATCTTTTTTTCATATGTTTACTTTCTATAATCGCATCGTTGCGATTAACGTAAGTGAAAGTAACCAACGTTCTGATTAGTGACAATATAATTTTTGAAACAGGACCAGACAAATGACACGTAAACTCCTAATAAATAGCTATTTACACTGTTTTTAATATTTCAGAAAATAATCTAGGTTGCATTAATTAAAAAACGGGCAAAGGTGGTTTACTGCTCGCAAGTTGTTTATCTACAACATGTTACGATATTAACAAAAGTCATTACTCTACGCTGGAAGCCGCGAACCGCTAAGGGGAGCAGGCATTTCGAGGCCCATCTTTGGCTCAAACATGGCCCTTGAACTAAGTGGGTGTTGAGCTAGCGGGGGGGATTAATACCTGAAATTCTTGGGAGGGGGACCTGGGAATGACCTGGGAATGGAAGACTGGTTAGACATCTGGACAGAGAACTGCCTGAATGGTCCTCAAGGCATTCCCCTCAAGTCGGTTGTTTACATAGACGAATGCATTCCTCTTCTTTTCCTTCATCCGCTTGATCAAATCCGCCGCCGCCTGACGCGCCTCCGGGTAAACCTCCTTCGTTTCCTTGTAGGGGCTGAACGATTTCACCGCCGTTTCGTAATCCCGTCCCGGCTTCAAAAGGAAGCGAGCCGCCGTGAACTCCTCGCTCGTCTCGCTCTCCGGCATGGCCATCTGCTCATCTACCGGCGGCATCGCCGTCCAACTGTTGAAGATGTGGGCCACGCCATGCTTTCGCAGAATCGCAAAATACTCTGGGTGCAGGAAATTCTTGTTCCGCATCTCCACCCCATAGCGCCATCCGTTCGGCAACTTGCCCAAGAACGCGTCCAGCTCCGCAACGAAATCCCGCCCATGCTCGTAATCCGTCGGATAGAACCGCGAGAACTCGAAGATCAACACCCCGATGTTCTGCTTGAACTCCTCACATGGCTTTAGAAAAGCCGTCGCGAACAAGTCCGCATTAAGGTAGTCCCGATTGGGCTGCCCAGCCTTGGCCCCAAACCGGGGCAGATTGGTGAACTTCTTGATCGTGATGTCATCCGTCACCTTGAACGTGAACAGAAAATCCTCCGGCACCTGGCTCACCAGTCCATGCAGGTACTTCAGGGAGGGGAACTGGTAATAGGCCGCATCCACGCACACCGTTTTGAACGTCTCCGCATACTCTGCCAGGCAATTCCGCTCAAACCGCGACTCCGCAAACTTTCCCCGATACACATACCGCTGCTCATCATAGAGCTGCCCAAGCCATCCAGTGTACTTCCAGGACGATGTGCCGAGATAGATGCCTTCCTCGGATAGTCTTGCCAATGCGCCTCTCAAACCTTCCCGATCGAGATATGACGGAACTTCGTCAAGCATTCGTTGGCATTCTAACGCTTTCCGAGTATTCAAGACAGCCGGAATTTGCCACTCTTCAACCTGCACTCGCTACCGAACGGTCAGCACCGCACAATAGGCCTGCCGCACCACGCGCTCAGCAGTGCTGCCAAGCCATGCGTGCTTCAAGCCGGTGTGTCCATGGGTAGTCAGCACAATAAGATCTGCGCTCATCGATTCGGCGGCGTGGCAAATCACCTCATATGGCGTCCCCTCAAGCACTACGGCAGACACTTTCACCACCGATGAGTCGCTCAGTTTCCGCGCCATCCCCGCTAAATCCACTTCCGACTGTTTGATGAAAGGCATCACCGCATGACTCATAAGTTCACTTCCGAGCAGGTAAGATATCGCTGATCGATCAACCACATAGAGCAGGATAAGCTCGGCCTCGAACTGGGCGGCGAGATAGGCGGCCCAAGGCAGGGCTTTGCCGGATATTTCGGAGAAGTCCACTGGCACCAGTATTTTCTTCAGGTTGAGGCCGGATGCTTTGCCCCTCTGTTCACGAGTTTTCCGGGTTGGAATGGTAAGCACTGGACAGGGGGCATGGCGAACAACCCGTTCGGCAGTGCTACCCATGAGCACGCGCTTGGCTCCGGAATGGCCATGCGTGGCCATGACGATCATATCCGCCTCCAGTTCAGTGGCAGCGGTGCTGATCTCATGGAATGGTTTTCCGGTTCGGACCGCTGAAGAGATTGTCACCTTGCCTTTCCGTTCGCTTTCCGACAGGGCGGTCACCTTAGATCTCATTTGTGCCATCACCCCAGCTTCGTCCCTGACCAGGAGCAGGGATTCCAGTCCTGCCAAACGGGCAGGCGGCTCGACGACATGAAGCAAGGTGACGCCAGCTTTCAGTTTCTCCGCCAAAGCCGTCGCCATCTTTACGCCGGCCAACGACTCCTTGGAAAAGTCCGTCGTCGCGAGGATTCTTTGGACGTATAACGGCGATACTTTAGGCGATCCCTGGACAGATTGCCTGCCGGTTGCTTTCTTTGTCTTCATGTGGCCGAGTTTGTTTGGTGTATGGCGGTTAACTTATCCCATTTCGACGGTTGGACAAAGTTCATCTTCTATCCCGTGAAAGTATTTTTGGATGCAGCGACAACCACAGCAGGCATCTCTGCCCTATAAGGTTTCTTTGCGAGAGCATATTGGTGAAGATTCTCAAACCGCCGCTCTGCTACCCACCCTTTCCGGTGTTTCGGTGAGCCAAGAATTTGCTAATGACAGCCAAGATAGGTGTAGGCCCCGCTACCCAGGCTGGGCAATTATTGTCTGATTGAAAACAACAAAACAGGCAGGTTACACACATCTTAAAACAGCAGCACTGGCGTGGCTGGTCGCTCCAGCTCAAACCATAGTCGCTCAGCCCAGTTCCAAGCCAAACATAGAGTTATCGAGAATGAAAAATACGCTCTTCAAAGTTTTCTTGATCACATTGCTTATCTGGTCTGCTGCCGGCCCTGTGGATGCCGCCGAAGGCCAGACGGTGGCCACCAAACCCCGACCGGTGGACCTAAGCATCAAAGGCGAGGAGAAGGCGGTGCTCACGCAGGCACCATTCGTGCCTCCGCCCATCACACGCCAGCATGCCACCAAGGTCATCGTGCAACTGGAGGTGATCGAGGCCACCCGTCGGCTGGCAGATGGGGTGGAGTATGTGTTTTGGACCTTTGGCGGTGATGTGCCAGGCAGTTTTATCCGGGTGCGGGAAGGTGATCTGGTCGAATTTCATCTGCTGAACCACCCGACCAGCAAAATGCCGCACAATATTGACCTTCATGCCGTGACCGGTCCGGGTGGCGGAGCCACTTCTTCGTTCACGGCTCCCGGCCATCGGTCGCAATTCTCGTTCAAGGCGTTGAACCCCGGCTTGTATGTCTACCATTGTGCCACCGCCCCGGTCGGCCTGCATGTCGCCAACGGCATGTATGGTCTGATCTTGGTGGAACCCAAGGAGGGATTGCCCCGGGTTGACCGTGAATACTACGTGATGCAGGGAGAGTTCTACACCGAAGGACGTTATGGCGAGGAAGGGTTGCAAGCCTTCGACCAGCGCAAAGCCGAAGATGAACGGCCATCCTATGTCGTATTCAACGGCTCAGTTGGCTCGCTGGTGGGCGACAAGGCCATCAAAGCCAAGGTCGGCGAGAAAGTACGTCTCTTTGTGGGCAATGGGGGGCCCAATCTGATCTCTTCTTTTCACGTGATCGGCGAGATATTTGACACCGTGTATCAGGAGGGCGGTGTGCTGCCTTCCCAAAAGCAAGTGCAGACGACGATGATTCCGGCTGGCGGGTCCGCCATAGTCGAGTTTGGTGTGGAAGTGCCAGGCACTTATGTGCTCGTAGATCATTCTCTCTTTCGAGCCTTTAACAAAGGTGCCGTTGGCATGCTGAAAGTCGAGGGGCCGGAAAACATGCTGGTTTATACCGGCAAGGAAGTGGATGCCATTTACTTGGGTAGCCAGGCCGAAGGCGGCAGTGAAGCCGGTCGCAAGATCGCGGAATTGGAGGCCGCCCGAAGGAAAGCCATCCAAGGCGATGAAACCATCGCCGGGTTGACAAAAGAGATCCAGATCGCCAAGGGCAAACAGGTCTATCTGCAAACCTGCTTTGTCTGCCATCAGACTGAGGGGCAAGGCATCCCTGAGCAGATCCCGCCCTTGGCCAAATCGGACTACCTGATGAGCGACAAAGACCGTTCCATCCGTACGGTACTGCAAGGTTTGAGCGGCGAGATCGTCGTCAACCGCAAGACGTATAACGGCGTGATGATACCGATGAACAACCTCTCAGACCATGAAATCGCCAATGTGCTGACCTATGTGCGGAACAGTTGGGGCAACTCCGGTGACGCGGTCAGCGCCGAGGAGGTCAAGCGCATCCGCAGCGAACTTCCCAAGGCGGTCACCACCTCATTTGAATAAGCCAGAGCAGCCTAATATCATGGTGTCGCGTCATCACCCTCCCATGCATGCCTGGACAGCCGGACTACTGTTCCTGCTGGTGTTGCTGCGCCCCGCCTATGGTGAGGAGGGCGCAGCCAAGGAAAGTCCACCTAAAGCCAGCATGGTCGAAGTGCCGGCCGGCACGCACCGGCCGCTGTTTGTGCCACCGGGCGAGACAAACTCCGTCCAAGTTCCTGTCTTCCGGCTGGACCGCCACCCGGTGACGAATGGTGACTACCTTGAGTTTGTCTCTCAAAACCCCAAATGGCGACGTTCCCAGGTGAAGCGCATTTTTGCGGACGAAAACTACCTGCGCCACTGGGCGGGAGATCTGGAACCGGGCGAAGCTGCGATGTCCAACCAGCCGGTCACATGGGTATCATGGTTTGCCGCCAAGGCTTACGCGCAGTGGCAAGGCAAGCGCCTGCCCACGGTGACTGAATGGGAGTATGCCGCCACTCACGGATTTTCCACTTTGGATGGAAGCAAGGACCCGGAATTTCAGGCCGCCATCCGGCGCTGGTATTCCACTCCTTCGCCCACTTCGCTTCCGTTGGTTGCCCAAGGCCGTGCCAATATTCTGGGGATTCATGATTTTCACGGGTTGGTCTGGGAATGGACCGCGGATTTCAACAGTTCGCTGGTTACTGGGGATGCTCGCGGTAATTCCGGCATCGAACGCCAGTTGTTTTGCGGAGCCGGCTCGGCCGGCAACCGCAACCCTTCGGATTACCCGGCTTTCCTGCGCTACGGCTTCCGCAGCAGTTTGAAAGCATCCTATTGCATCCACAATCTCGGTTTCCGCTGTGCCGCCGACCTATGAAAGCAATCCTTACCGCCAGCCTTTGCTTGTGCCTGTGTCTGGCTTTCGCTGGCTGCCGCACCCGTCCGGTCGCTGCGAGTCCTCCTTGCTGCCGGGAGTTGAAGGCCGGGCAATCATATACCGACAGCTCGCTTTACCAGTTGGATTCCTTGTGGTCGTCTGACGCGGGAAAGCAGATCTCGCTCCGAGTTCTCCGAGGGCGTCCACAAGTGGTCGCGATGTTCTTCACCCGTTGCGAGTATGCTTGTCCGCTCATCGTAAACGACTTGAAAAAGATCGAGGCGGCATTGCCGGAAAAAGTCCGTCAGCAGACCGATTTTCTGTTGGTCTCCTTTGATTCGACTAACGACCATGCCGAAGCCTTGCGGGCTTACCGGCTGCGCCAGAAGCTTCCCATGCAACGCTGGACGCTGGTCAGTGGGAAGGCAGATGATGTCCGGGAGTTGGCCGCCTTGCTGGGGGTGAATTACCGTCTGGATGCCCGTGGGCAGTTCGCCCATTCCAACCTGATCACCCTGCTGAATGTCGAAGGGGAGATCACCGCCCAGCAGCAGGGGCTCAATCAGTCTCCGGAGGAAATGGCCCGTAAAATTGTACTTCTGGCAGGTCAGCGATGAGCGCCTAAGCATAGGTATTGAGCTGGCTGCGCGGAATAATTATCGAATGGCGGCCAAAATAGTTCTGACCGATCGAAATTCTCGAATGTGCTGACGCTAGCCCGTCCCGTGGTGAGCAACCTGATGGAAAGCAGGCGCGATTCAGGGGAGTTTCTTTGGTGAGGCTGGTCGCAAAACCTGGCCCAGCGCGTTGATACGATCCTCGTTAGCACGACCGTCCGGACCGAGGGTGGGCTGGAGCCAGCCGCCTTCGTCGTGCTCATTCCAGCCGTATATGATGATGGCGTTGGCAGGATTTAGGTCCCGGTTGGCTTTTGTCCAGTCAAGCGCTTCACGGATGTGGGCGGCGAGTTCTTCCGGTGTGGCAGTCACGGAATCAATGAGTGGCTTTTGCTGCGCAGCCGGGGTGTTGTCTGGTGTCGCGCTGACCCATGTGACCCAAGGCGGTGGGCGCTCGTTGCGCGGCCGAGTGTCCCAACCGGCACTGGCGAAGGTAATGTTCGGGAGGCGTAATGCGCGGCACTTTTCCCAGCGATCACGCCGGATCAAGGCGCACTGCTCGGCGTAACTAGGCTGTGTCATGCTGTAGGTCCCGCCTCGTGCGTACGCGGAGATGGCATCGAAGCCGAGCGTCACCATGTCTTTCGCATCCTCCTCTGGATTCCAGCCCATCAAGACAAGATAGGGCGGCTTCATGCCCGCGTTGATGGTTTGACGCTTCAATTCATCCCAGTCGCGCTTCGCAAGCAGCGTCGGCTTCACGAACACAAAGAGCAATGGCCGACCGCCCAGCACAGTCTGATAGTCGGGATGCCGAAAATGCTGCACCAGCCTGGGCCAACCTTGCGTGCCCACTTTGTCGAGTCGCGGACCTTCTTCCACGAGGCAATAACGGATGCCCTGCTTGTCTTTTGCCGAGAGGTATCGATTCAAAGCGATGTGCATCTCTGGTGCCTCTTCCCAGTAATGAACGAAGGCCCAATAATTCAGCCCGGCTCGGGAGGCGAACGCAATCTCCTGCTCCACGACAGCCTGAGAGTCGCCATTGATGCTCACCTTGTCTGCACTCAACACGCGCGCGAACCATGGCAGGCGAAAGTGATACTTTGGCTGCCCGAGCGATGCCTCCACGGCCTTGGCCACGCTCCCACTGCCATACCAGCCATCCCAGCGAATCGCCCCAACTGCCGGTGGGGAATCCTGCCCGGCGGGGAATCCCGCCAGCGGAGCGAGTATCAAAACCGCAAGTAGGATGAGAATAGGGTTCATCAGCAAATGGTGTCCGCCGAAGAGCTTATGGAAAACTTCTTTTTCACAGAAACATTTTTTAAAAAATGAGAGCATTTGCCCGGGATAGGTAGCGCACTCGGAAAAACCGCCGAACTGTATCTGCAAGCATATCGTAGGAATTCCCATTTATTCAATTGACCAATGCTCAACGCGAACAGCACGGGACAAGGATTCAGAGTGCTTTGTTAAAGACATTGATGTGCAATCCAAAAAAGTTAACCGAGCAAGAACTCGCACTGTCGAAGTGAGGCTTATGAGTGCGCTCCAAGCTATTCCAGTCGTGGCACTTCGATGATCACCCTTGTGCCCACGTTGACCTGTGACCGCAGCCACATGCGTCCACCAAACTGTTTAGTGGCCGCATAGGCTTTGGTGAGTCCAAAGCCTGCCCCCTTGGTGGGTATATCGCGAACATTACTGGCCCGATAGCCGAACCCGACTACCTTGGACAGTTCATCCGGCGGTATCCCCCGACCGGTGTCTTCCACGGCCAGCCGGATACCATGGTTGTTGTCCACCAACCCCGCGATGATAACGCCACCCGGTGGGGTATATTTCCTGGCATTGGCCACAAGATCACGGAACACATCTTGAAACACCGGCGGCATCAGAATTTGCCCATCCGAACCCGGTTGAAAATCTAGGCTGACGACATAATCACGTTCCTCTTGAGCCGCCAGGTTGCGCACGATCCGGTAGCGGCCTTTGCTGTTCTTTTCCACCGCCGCAAAAAAGTTGGTGAAGCTTTCCTGCAACAAAGACAATGCGTGCGATACCCACTTGTTGCCCAACTCCCTGCGATCGTGCCATTCCCGAATACGCGGACGCAGGATAGTTATCACGGAACGGATGTTGTCCGCGGATTCTTGCACTGCTTCATCCCGGTCAAACTCAGGATGACGCTCGATCATGGCCTTGAACTCGAATTCAAATTTCCACCCCAAGGCTTCGAGATCCAAGGCCACTTGTTCACTGGTCCCAGCATCGGCCAGTTGTGCCGCTAGCACTTCCGCCATCCGGCTGCTCTCCGCCATGTCGTCTGGATGCCCGGAGTTCAGCCGCAGGAGGTAAAGCTCCCCCAGTAACACATTCAAAATGTTCAGGAAGGAATGCATGTCCAGCATGCGGCGGTCCTTGTCCGTAAGAGCAAGGTTTTCCGTGATCTCTATTTCTTTGGACAGCGATTCCATAAGCGGCAAATGGTGAACTAAAAGTGGAGTGCCCGTCGCGTAGACGCCAAGGAGGTGGGCCTGAGGAAGGCCGCTGAAAAAACGTGCTACACGACAGGCAAGTTGTTTATAGCAGATTCTTTGGCTCTGTCACGCATGGGTTGGCTCAAGGTTGCGCCGCCCAGCCAAACAGTCTTGATTCTCATGGTATAACGCGGACGGCTGACTCACCCAGTCTTTCATCCAGACATTCCCGAACCTTGTTGAATAACTGGGGCAGCTGATAAGGTTTCTGCAAGAAATGCTGGCCGGCAGCCAAGTTGAGATCTTTGCCGAATAGATCAACACTATAGCCGCTGACGAACAGGGTTTTCAGATCAGGTCGTTCCAGCAATAGCATTTTGGCAAGTTCCAAACCTGTTATTTGTTCGGGCATGACCACGTCGGTCAGCAGTAACTGGATGTCCTGATGGTGTTCTCGCCAGATGGCCAGGGCGGCCACGCCGTTCGCGGCTTCCAAAACCCGGTATCCCTGCCGTTGCAGTGCCAGCTTGGTAAGGCGCCGCACCACGTCCTCATCCTCGACCAGCAAGATGGTTTCCGAACCGCCCCGGATGACAGTTGGAATGTTGGGCGTAGTGTTTTCATGGCTGGCCGTTTTGGAGGCCGGCAGATAGACCTCGAACATGGTGCCTTTCCCCAGTTCGCTTTTCACGGTGATCCAGCCATGGTGTTGCTTTACTATTCCATAGACCGTGGCCAGCCCCAGGCCAGTGCCCTTGCCGACTTCCTTCGTCGTGAAAAATGGATCAAAGATGCGGGAGAGGATTTGCGCTGGGATGCCGCATCCGGAATCTTCGACGCTCAGGCAAACTGTCAGCCCGGGCATTGCTTCCGGGTTGATTTTCGATTCATCCACAGCCACCGACATGCATGATGTCCGAATGCGCAGACTTCCGCCTTTGGGCATCGCATCCCGTGCATTCACCGCCAGATTCAGCACCACTTGCTCCATCATGCCAGTGTCGGCGTACACCCTCGGCAGGCCAGCAGTCGACTCGACCTGGAGTTTGATATCTTCGCCGAGTATTCGATGCAGCATCCGGGTCATTTGACTCACAACCTCCCTTAGGTCGAGGTCCACTGGTTGCATCAACTGTCGGCGGCTGAAGGTCAGCAGTTGCCGGGTCAAGTTGGCCGCCCGTTTGGATGCCTCCGCAATCTGGCTGACCGACTCCTGGATTTCTTCAGGCAGCTGCTCTCGCATTTCCAGCATCGAAGCATGCCCTTGGATTACTGTCAGGATGTTGTTGAAATCATGGGCGACGCCACCGGCCAGATGGCCGATGGCTTCCATTTTCTGGGATTGCCGCAGTTGCTCCTCCAACTGTTTGCGTTCGGTGATGTCCTGCACCACTCCGATCATCCGCAACGGCGTCCCATCCGCCGCCCACTCCACATTCGCCTGTTCATGGACCCAGCGGATGCTCCGGTCAGGCCGGACAATGCGGTGCTCGATATTGAATTCGGCCTTGCCGTCCAGTGCGGATTTCGAAGCGGCCTCGACAGCCTTTCGGTCATCCGGGTGAACCATCGAAAAGAATGTTTCCACCAATATTCTGGTGGCCGGGTCCAAGCCGAATATCCGGTAGGTTTGCAGGGACCATCGGAGTTCTCCCAACGCGTCCGGGGCCGAGATCCAACTGCCGATATTGCCCACTTCCTGGGCTTTCTCAAGAAAATGCCGGTTCTCGCTCAGGGCTTGCTCGGCGAGTTTGTAGTCGGTGATGTCCTGCGCGACGCCGATGACTTGGATCAGTTGCCCCGAGGATTCCTTAACTGGGAAGGCCCGGTCTCTAATCCATCGCAGACTGCCATCCGGCCTTTTTATCCGGAACTCTACATCATAGGCGCCAATGACTTGCTTGGTCTGGGCGGCCAACCTTACCCGCTCCCGGTCCTCCTCATGCACTGAATCCAACCAAGTATGGGGTTCCAAGTATAAGGAAGCGCAGGTGCGGCCCCAAATGGGTTCATAGGCCGGACTGACGTAGATTATCCGGTCTTTATTGGGGGACGTGATCCAAAACACTTCTTGCACCGTTTCTACCATCAGGCGGAAGCGCTCTTCACTTTGCTGCAAGGCACTTTCAGCCCGCTTCTGATCCTCCAGCAGACTAAGCAAGGCCAGTCGGGCGCGGTCGGCCTGCGCGAGCTTGTCGCTGGATTCCCGAGCAACCAGAGCCAGCTCTGCACTGCGCTTTTGGACTCGGTTCTCGATCTTGGCTGCCTGGCCTTCCGCGAGGGTGGCCAAGTTTTTGCGCAGTTCCATTTGCGCCATCACCTGCCGCCCCAGAACTTTTAAGGCGCGCAGTTGATGCGGCTGCAAGTCCCTCACCACCAGGTCAATGACGCAAAGTGTGCCCAAGGCCAACCCATCCCGGCCAACCAAAGGCATGCCGGCGTAAAAGCGGATGTTCGGGTCACCTTGGACGAGCGGGTTCCCGGCAAAGCGCGCATCTTCCCGCGCATCCGGGACAACCATGATCTCTTTGCTCTGGATGGCATGGGCACAAAACGACACCTCTCGCCCGGTTTCCTGGATCTCCAGACCAACCCTGGACTTGAACCATTGGCGGTCTGCGTCAACGAGTGAAACGAGTGCCACCGGGGCATCGCAAATCTCTGCGGCGAGCTGTGTAAGCTCATCAAAGCAGGACTCAGGGGGCGTGTCCAACAACCCATATTCCCTCAGGGCCTCAAGACGTTCCGCTTCCTGTTCCGCTGAAAGCATCAAGTTGCTCATGTGGATGATCTTTTCGCTGGAAGCGCACATTCATAGCGCTTCTCTTCACGCAGTCGGAGCAGCAGTTCATTCACTTCGCTTTTAAGTTCCATGATGCGCTCTTCCCGTCCCAGAGTGGCTTCATGCCAGCGCTTTAGCTCGTCCAACTGCTTTTTGATCCGTTCCTCTGCCTCCTTCTGAGCCGTGATGTCCTGCATAAACCCAATCACTCTGTAGGCTTTTCCTTGGTCGTTTAGCAAGAAGTGCCCCATATCCTTCACCTTGATGTAGCTCCCATCCTTGCATCTGACCCGGTATTCCAGCTGGAAAGCAGAGGGTGTTTCGGTGACGCGCTGGAGTTCCGCTTCGAAGCAGGCACGGTCGGCCGGGTGGATTAAGCTGATCCAAGATTGTAGATCGCCCCCAAGTTCATCCACGGTATAACCCAGGATTCTCGGGGTGTCTCCCGCATAGTTCAAGGTGGCTGCATCTATGTCCCAGTCGTAAAGAATCTGGCCGCTGACATGAACTGCGGCTTCGTAGCGGTTACGCCACTCGAGCACTTCCGCTTCGGCCCGTTTATGTTCCACTTCATCCCGGCTGACCTTGATCGCGAAACCAATGTCCGCCGCCAATTCACCCAACAATTCGAGCTCGTGCTCATCGAAGAAATCTGGTTCTTCAGCATACAAGTTGAAGGTGCCGATCACTCGTCCAGACACTTTGATCGGTAAAGCAGCCATCGACCGAATGTTTAGACGCCTGGCTTCGCTCTGCCAGGAGGCAAGCTGCGGATCATTCAAGAAGTCATTGCTGACGGACACTTTTTCATCAAGGGCGGCCTGGATGGTGATCTTACAGGCGTCCTCTGTTTGCAACAGGTTGCGCAACCACTCCAACCCGCCATCCTCGATGCCCGCCACCGACACTGGCACCATTTTACGGGTTTCTTCCGCCCACAATCCTATCCAGGCCATTTTGAAACCGCCTTTTTCAACCGCAATGCGGCACGACAGCGTAAACAGTTTATGGGGATCGCGTTCCCTGACAATCACCTGGTTGATGTCGCTCAACACGGCATACACGCGGTTGAGGTGCTGAATCTGAACCTCATGGTGATGCAAGGTGGTGATGTCGGTCACTGTACCCACGTAACCTTTCACACTCCCATCCTCCCTCCTTTCAGCCACTCCTTGGCCCAGCACCCAGGTCACCTTTCCATCCGGCCTTTGGAATCGGTATTGCGCGTGGAACTCGGACCCGTCACTCAAGCACGATTTCCACGCCTCAGTCACACCAGCGATGTCGTCCAGATGCAGCGCCTTGGTCCATCCGCTCCCCAGTGCCGCCTCGAGGGACATGCCTGCAATCTCGCACCAACGCTGGTTTACGAAACTGCATTCGCCTTTCAAATTGGCCCGCCAAATGCCGACCGGGGATATGCGTGCCAGCGTCTGGAACAGCAGTTCACTATCTCGGCGCGCAAGCTCGGCTTCGTGCTCGCTGGTAACATCTTGGGCCAAAATCAATTCGGCGGCCCGTCCCTGAAAGGTCAGCCCATGTGAGGTTATCTCGACCAAAATGCTGCTCCCGTCCTTGCGGATGTGATGCCAAACGCCCGCTTTGTCGATGCCTTTTATCCTGCCCACCGTCGGCATAAGCGCGGCAACCTCGTCGCTTGGGCGAATATCCTTGATGGTCAGTTCCAGAAACTCCTCACGGGAGTATCCGTAATGCAGAATGGCCGCCTCATTCACCGCCAGAAACCGGAGCGTGGCCAGATCGTACACCCACATCGGAAGGGGATTGCTCTCGAATAAAATACGGAAATCCGCATCAGTCTGGTACATGGCACCAGACCTCCCGCTCGCCTCCCCGCTTGACGCAGATTGTTGCACAATGCCCTTTTGGTTTCAACGCTAGGTCAACGGCATAAGTCTGCCAAGGGCCAAACCGACTATTTGATGTGCTAAAATTGGCGCGCTATAATGGATTGGCATTAACATTTTTTGTCTTTCATAATCAATAGGAGGAGACTTGCTTGATGCGCTTGGCAAGCGTATCAACATCAGCGCGTCTTAGTCCTATCCATGAGATCCACAGAAAAACGCTTGCCACCGAAGGCTGCGGAGCTTTTCCAGAGAATCCATCTGGCCCATCGCAACCGTGGCAGCAACCCTTTAATCAGCGAAAGGCTTACCTGGTTCGAGTTCCTGCGGGCGGCGCATGCAAGCAGCAATCTTCGGCTGACCGGGGGAGAGCTGTATGTCCTGTTGACCGAAGAGTACGGTTGGCGCAATGACCTGGCGCAAAGTTTGGCCGCCGAATACGACTTTGCCATGGAGTTCATGGATTTTCTGGCTCCACATGGTTGATCGTTTGCCCGCCCGGCGCCAGCGAGTTCGGCAAGAGCCAATGCACGATAGTCCATATGAACTTTGAGTCGTCCCCAAGTAATTGGCCATCCGGTCGAGCTTCTAGCAAAGGGACCAAAGCGGAGCTCTTGACGAGATTGATTGAAAGTTACCCGCCTGTAACTCCAATCCCTGCCTAGTTTGAGGTTTAGCGGGACAGAACGGTCCACGTCGATGGCCATCATCTGTCCATTTTGAACAAGAATTCTTTCTTGGCTTCCACCATGAACTCCAACTGCTGATGGATCTCGTTGCGCAATTTGGCCGCCGCGATTGCTTCTGGTTCCTTGGGATACTCCAGTATGAGTGCATCGCAGATGTCCCGGGCTAACACCATCAGGATAAATTGCTGGGTCTGCCCATCTGCCACCCGGAATCCCCGTCGCTCCATATGATCCATGGCTGGCGCCACCATCTCTTGAGGTGGGGTTCCATTCGCGTAGGCGGTGGCCTGGCGCAGAAGTTCATGGGCTGAACGTTGTCGTTGCTCCTTGAAGCCCTGCTCAACAAACTGGAACACCTCTTCGCGCCGGTCCGGTACGGGCGGTTTGGTTTCCACCACAATGACCTGAGGCGGCGACTGTTCCTTCATCTTGGCCACAGCCCGTTGCAGTACCTCATCGGTGTTTTTGTTCGTCTGTTCTGTGCAGCCCACCACAGCCACCACCGGCAGCAGATAGTAGATAAGCTTCATGCGGTCCTCATTTGATGATCAACCACCCCTTGCCAAGAAAATGGTTGATGTCACCACGCAGACTCCCCTCGACATCCAAACTCATAACATACTCGATTCCGATGGCTACGCCGAACTCATCTCCTTCATGCATCCCGGTCTCCATGAGTCGGACCGTGCTGCCCTCTATGCTGCCGGAAAGCTTTTTGCTTACCTTCAAGGTTGGCCATTCCACAATGCCGGTTACGCTGCTGCCGTTAGCTGGTTCCAACTTGAACACCAAAGGAAAACGTTGCAGTTCGTTGTGGAGGAACCACGCTAATGTACCGCGCCAGATCCGGGCTTTGGACAGGTTCTTTTCCAGTTCAGCCGGAGCCTTGCTAGCCCATGCAACGATGGGCGGAAGTGCTGACAACTCCTTGGTTGAGGCCGGGTCCAGTTCGCCCGTCCAATCCGTCGCCCAGATTTGGGTGGCCGACTCAAAGCGCGCATTTCCGCCCAGGCGAAACTTATCTTCTGGTCTGCGTTGCCCGAGTGAAAATTCCAACTGGCCCTTGCCTTCAATGAGTAGCGGCTCGTTCTGTTCCAGCATGATGTAGGGAAGCCCGGGCCTTTTGCCCACCTGCTGGAAACTTAACGTCAGCTTGTCGGGACCGCTGCGCTGCCCGCTCAGGACTCGCTCGACTCCGAGGTCGGGCCATTCGATTAGGCCTCGAACGCTTCCACTGGCGTCACATTGCACCGCCAGCCGGACACTGAGGCGACGGCCTCCCAGGTGGGTTCCAATCAGGTATCCTTGGAGGCTGATGCCCTTGACTAGTTTCTGGTTGAGCGACTGCAAAGTATCAGCCCGCCAGATCTCCTGACGCTCCGTTTCCGAATCATCCCGGGCGGTTGCCATGTCGAAGGCAATGGAACTGGTGCGCCCGTTCATCGTGCAAACACCGATCAACTGCGTGCCCGACAGTTGGTTGAAATCAAACGAGTAGCTCACCCGCCCGGGCACCTCCTGGTTCTCTACGTTTTCCTCTACGCTAGTTTCGTCCATCGTCAGCAGATTGCCATCCAAGCGGCCAGACACGCGGCGGGTCAGCCCACGAGTATGCCAACTGATGGTTCCACTAAGCTGGCCGTCGGCCGCCAGTTTCCAGCTCGCGGCGGCACCACGCCCGCCGGAGATGGCCGTTCGCTTGGTGAACTGGCTGATAAACTCGGCCCTCGCCTTGGCGACCTGTTCCTGCCGGTGCTTTTCATGGGCAGCCACCGCCTCATCCGCGGCGGCAAGAGCTGCGTTCAGTTTCGTGCGCATCCCCGCGATCGCTTGCGCCTCCGGTTCACCCGGCTCCACCGCTTCCGCCAGCGCCGAACGGGTTTCGCCCGGAAAAGAGAAATCCCCAGACACCGGGCCAATTTGAAGTTTGAAACCTTTGTCCAAGCGGACAGCGGCATAAGTGCCCGTAACTTCTTTTGCTGTTCCTTTGGCTGTTCGCAACACGAGCACCTTTGGTTCCGGGATGCGAATGCTCTGGAATCGCTCACGATAAACGTCCGGCAAAGCGTTCACCTTGTCCCCGGCAGCCTGCAACTTGACCCATTCCTCCGTCGAGATGCGCTGCCGTAGAGATTCTGTCGTATAGAGGTTGTCCTTGCAGGTCACTTCGGCGGTGAAGTCGACCCGGATGAATCCCTCCGGATCATCGGTAGCGGTCACTTGCGTGACCTTGAGCTCGCTGCCTGGAGGCGTGCGTGTGCCAAGGTCGCGTTGGATGTCGTCCACTTTAGGTTGTGGTTTGGCGCAGCCCGTGGCCAGTGCCACGAGCAGTGGGATCATGAGAGTCAGTTTGTTCATAGGCATGGGATGATTCGGGTTTAGGAGTAGAGCAGTCGCTCGCGCCAGCTATCGATCTGGGCATCCAGCTGTTCGACCAGGCTGCCCAAAGTATGGGCGGATTCGGTGCCGGAGACCTCCAGTCCCAGTTCGCGAAGTTTGGCAGCGAGTCCATCGGCCTCGCGCTGCCAGCCCTCGGGCGTGCAGTCGATGGCCACATTCCAGTTCACTTCGGTAAGGATGTTGGCGGCAGCAGCCGGAGGCGGAGGTACATAGGCCAGCTCGGCTTCGACTTGCGCCAGCTTGCGGCCATAGGAGCGGTTGAGAAAGTAGAGCGCGGCCCCAAAACCACCGATAAGAAGGATGCTGCTCCCTCGCAACACTGCTTCGGCGATGGTCCCGACGATCACGGCAACAATAACGGTAAGGCAGCCGGATTGCATCATGCCGGTGGCCAAGCCGTTCACCATTCCGCAAATTTTGGACAGCCGCTCACGTTGGCGGCGATACTCGGCATTAAGCTGCGGGTTTCCAGAGGGCAGGCTGGATTTGAGCATCCACCATGGCCGCAGATGTTCGAGGGTCCGTGCCCAGCACCACAGCTTGAACAGGAGTGCCCGGCTGTTCTGGGCGATGACGACGAACTCGATAGCCTCCGCCTCCTCGGCGGACAGCAAGGCCCGGGCTTCCTGCCGGACCTGAAAGCAAAGCTTGAGGGTGGCATCCCAGTATTCCTTTTCGTTGATCTGCTCGAACGTGCGGGATGAAAGTCCTTCCCGCTGCATGTAGGCTTCAAAGCCAACCGCAAGATAGTAGGCGCGATGAGGGGCTGAACCCACGGCCCGTTGCCCGGCTTCCAAACCCTTGCGGATGACGAAAATGTTTTCCCGCCAGAAAGCCTGGAGATTCTGCTGATCGCGCGCCAGCGCCATGGCGTCGGCGATGGCCCGGACTTCTTGCGCCACTTGGGACAGCCCCTGATGCACGCCCGCCAGCCCTGTTTCCACCCGGCTCATCCCGGTGCGAACGGCCTCCAGCTGGCCCGTGATCACCCCTTGCTGATAGTGGTTCATGGCCAGTGAACTGGCCACCATTCCCCGGAAGAGTTCGTCGCTCATATGCCTCCTTGGCGAGCTGAACAACGACAGTGCCCCACAAAAAGTAGGAGCGTGACCCATCACACCCTCGACAGAGGCACCGCCAAGTGCCCGAGAAAGGAATGCAACAAGCCACGCCCGATTGCGGGCGTGACTGAGGCAAGGTCCCTTATCGTGAAAAGTTTGGCGGTTTTCTGTCGAGACCTGTAGCCGCAGCTACGCGAAAATTATGGTTTGGTTAAGTAAGTAATTTCTTCAGTTTTTGTTCCTCACTTGGAGGACTTCATTGCGGTTCTGATGCTGCTGAATCCCGGCGATTCAGCAAGTCTTTTGTCCGCCAAATTGGACAGACCCGACGGTTGGACGTCACGAGGAGGAGGGAAAATTCAACTGCTGAGTGAGGGAAGGAAAAGCCATGGCCACTGCGCGGCCTTGCCCCGGCGGTTAATGGGGCCTGGAAGTGCATGACATATTCAAATGTATTTTTCCTAACCGAAGCCGAACTAGATGATTTGGATCTCAGCCGATTTCATGAACAGTGCAACCCAACGAGGTATCGGAATTGCCACAATTTCATCGCCGAACTCGGCCGGGTCGAACTGCACGCTGCCGGTTTGATTGCACTGCCTCCAGATGAGCTGATACCAAACCCAATATTTCGCGTTTACGTTAAGCAACTAGTAAGTGAGTGGCCAACATACTGGCTCTTTCTTCGCCTCGATCCTCCGTACGCACTCTACCACCTGGCCGCCCAGTGCCAACACGTCCTGATCACTAACAATGATGCGGATGGCTCGTACTGCTTCTCAATCCCAGCAGAGGAAATCGTCGCATTGCTTTTATCACAATATGAGGGGGCAGTCGCGGAGGCGGCAATCTGTGGTGCGCCTTGGGCGGTAGTGATCGGGAGGCTTTGGGATGTGTTGAAATCTCTGAACATCCAACTGTTCAGTTTGGTTGAGCCGGAACTGGCTACAGAGCATGAGTTGCCTTATGTTCATGTAGTGACGGAGGAGGAAGTTTGCAACGGGAACATTTCCAAACTCAGATCCCTGTTCGCAGCCGCTACCAGCGACACCAAGACAGCCAGTGTCATGCGTGGCAGCATTCGGCTTCAGTACGCTGACAATTCAGCACTACGCGACGCACCTGGACTAAAAGCGTGGGCGGGTAAAATCCTGACAGAACTTCCTGAGAGCCTCTTCCTGCTAACACTTGATGAGCACGGCTTGATCCCGCTGATCAAGTGCTTCGTCCCAAAGAATGAGACTGTGGATCGGTTGGAGGTCACGGAGCTCTTCCATTGCCTAATGACTAGCTATCCGAAGCTTTTGGAACTGGAGAGGTTCTTGGGCAACGGGGAGTGTGGTGCAATTGCACACCTGCGATTGGTCTTCAAAAGGTTGGGCTACGCTTTCTGTTTCTGAAGCAAAAGGGGAACTCCCAAGGGCGTCTGGATCGCTACGCGCTCCTGCCCGCCGGAGGCAAAAGTTGGAAGGGGCTCAAGAACAGAGCGAAACAACAAAAAGGAAAAAATGACCATCAAACCAACACCCAAAAGAGTATTCAACTTCACGAAGGAAGAATTCACAAACATGGAAATGCAACGATTTCGGGACGAAGTAGCCGAGCTCAGGGCGCTGCCAGTCAGCGAGAAAAACAAACTACTCGGACGGTACATAATCTACCCGCGAGTGCTTACAGGCACATTGAACTACACACAAATCTTGAGCGATGGACGGATGCGGGAATTCATCAAGGCGGTGAGCAGTATTTTTCCAGAGTGGTTTTTCTACTTTCATGCCACCAATCAATTCAGCCCCGTCCATCTCTATGCACAACTAAACAATTTGACCATCATCGAAGGGCCGCCAGCCATTCGCAGTCGGATCGTCAGTTCACGCGCCGCTGTCATGTTGATGCTCCTCGATGCATACGCGGCGGCGAGGGTGGTGGCCGATGAATGCAGAACTCGGGAGACGGCATTCATGACCCAGGTCCGACGGACTTTTGCCGTGGCGAATTTCGAGCTATGCGCAACCGATGATCGGCTGATTCCAGATCAAAGAAAATCGAGGAAAGTTATTCTCATCTCGGAGGCGGAACTTGAGGAACAAGGAGTGGTAAAAGTTAGGCAGATATTCGCGAAGGCTGATTTGAAGCGGGACCGCGGGGCTTTCGGTTTTGCGATGCTTCCCGACATCGAAGGGGAAACGCCAATTCTGTACTATGACAGTATCACGCGGTTTCTGCGGAGGGTTTGGCTCGAAATTCCCGAGGCCGCATTTTTCTTGAGGGCCAATGCAGCGGGCGCACTTAGTGCAATTGGAAGTGCTCTGGAACTTCGGGAGCTTCAAAATTCCCCTGATAACTTGCAGTGGCACCTTATCGTCAGTGCAGACGACGTCATTCAAGTCGTGCTTAAAAACTATCGCACTCTTCGCCGCCTCGATGGACAGGCTGGAGTAGCTCCCGAAGAAACCATTTCACATCTCGAAAGCATTTTCGCAGCCTTCGGCCTGCTGTTTTGTCCAACCAAAAACCAATAATCTTATGACCACCAAGCAATCCTGCCATCGCCACCGCTTGCCGCGCCCACGAGCCTCGCTTGTTTACAAACGACTCAGCAGATGTGCAAGCATGACAAAACCAGAATTTTATCAACGTGTCGCGTCCACGACGATGAATAACCAACCTCGACGCTGAGAAAACAAGAAACACATATGCCAGTATCGCATAACCAAAACCCTGAACTCCCAGATCATTCACCATACCGGTCCCCTGACGGCCTAGTGGAAGTTGTGATCAAAACGACCACGGCCAAAAGATGGCCGCAGCACACTTACCCGGTGGTCTGCCTTTTACTAAAGGCAGAGGCTGCCACCCGAGTCCAAGTCGCTAGTGATGGCAGATACGACGTGATGCTGACGAGTCGTGAGATACACGCACTCTTTCACGCTTTGCGTCAGTGTGATCCAAAAATGGAGCAAACACTTCGCGGGCCCGCCGTCGATAAGTGCGCGTTCCGAAAAAAGAGGTGGGATGCGATCAACCGCAACCGATACAGGAAGTCGTAAAATAGAAGTGACCAAGCATGCACCACGTGCTTGGCCACTCCTGTTTTACAAACGCCACCTACTACTTCGTAGCGGTGGCGTTGTCTTGGCTACACCGCCTGTTCCGAAGCAGTGGCTACCATCTGTGCGGAGCCTGCGAATTCCACCCGCAGCAGTTTCCTCTCCGTGACAGCTTCGTAGTCCTCCAAGGAGGGCACCGTCGCCTGAGCCCGTTTAGCGTAGGAGCGGTGCACAGCCTTGCTGTTGTGTCCAAGGGATTGCTGGGCCTGCCGTTCGGGCATGCCGCCTCGAGCGGCCCGCTCGGCCCAAGCGTAGCGGTAAGAATGCAGCGTGACCCCGGTGATGGCCAGACCGTCACACCTTTGCTTAAACTCCGTCGCGCGATCTCCACAGCGCACAGCGCGCAAGTAGGGGAATAGCGGCCCGGCGGCAGGCAGTTTGCGCAGGACGGCGGCGCATTTCGGACCAAACTTGATCAGGGGCGGCTTCACGCGGGTGTCGTCCAGTCCCGCAAGTTTTCGACGCGAGTAGCAAATAGTGGAATCCTCCCAATCTATGTCTTCAGCCACCAAGTTGGCGATATCCGTCTGGGAACCGCCCAAGTGCCAGCATAGCTCGTAGAACGCGCGCCGCTCGGGATTGCCTTCCCGTTCG